>NZ_JBHIMJ010000003.1:0-2229 GCF_042194035.1 Bartonella sp. OC16QHHD
TTCATCAGAATTTATAAACACTGGTTTATTCACAAATGCCTCCATACTGCCTATTGGCAAAAGTTATTTTCTAAGATATGGAACATATGTATGCGCATATTGCACATATGTCAACAATAAAATGTGCAACATGAACATATTTAGTGAGTATTATATTATTTTGGGATATATAAAATGGATGATATTGATAACCTTATAATGGAGGCAGTGAATAAGCTTAGTATAGATAAAAAAAGAAGGTTAATTATTATTCTTCGTCTTTTAGAGTATCTAAAATGCGAAGAAGCCACTGCTTTTTTTCAGGAGATATATTTTTTAGAGCGTTAAAAACTTCTTCTTGAAGTTCGCGGTCTGAAAGAGCAGTTGTAGATTTTGTTTTTATCCCCTGTCCTTCACCAGTCAATAACCAACCTGTACTTACGTTAAAAGCTTTTGCGTATCGACTTGCGGCTTTATTGATGCCGCGAACTCCTTGTTCATGTTGTATATAAGTGTAATATGGCCAGCCGTAATATTGAGCTGCGGCTCGGGCAGATTTAAATCCTTTGGCAATTCTTGCTTCTGTTAAGCGTATAGCTTGGTCGGGTTTTTGTTCTTGCATTCTGACAACTCCTTTCCATTCATAATGCACATATTATATGTGCTTTTCGACTTGACTTTTTTCTGTGCACATTGCACACTTAATTTTATGAATAAGATAGAAGCAAAAAAAATACGCAAACGCCTTAATCTTACGCTGGACGAAATGGCAGCGTTATTAGGCGTTAACAAATCAACAGTATGGCGTTGGGAAAAATATGGTGTTCCTTCAAGAGGGGCAGTGGCTTATCTTTTAAAATCTTTATGCGATCAAGAGCAACACCCCCCAATGTCGAAAATTTGCAAGAGCTGCGGTGTTGATCAGAAGGTCGATAGATTGCAGCATTAAGGAGATCAAAATGAGTTCGAATGAGATTTTATGGATAGCAGTGGTTTCAGTTTTGCTCTTAAGCGGAGTGATGTTTCGTATTGCATTGCATTATCGCAACCAAGTTAAAGCACTTAAAGAGCAGGTTCAAGATATTAAGAAAAAAATGAAAGAGAATGAGTTTAGGTATTTAAAGGAAAGCAAGCAGACAATTGATGAATGTGATGCAGATCTTGAAGAACGTGACGAGGAAATTAAACAACTGAAACAAAAGACTGAAGAGCATGAAAAGGCGNGCATCACGCGACGAGCAAGTTGAAAGACTAACACAAGAGCTTAAACAGCGTGATGAAGTAGTAAAAGCGCCGCCTCATAAGAATAAGAAGAGTAAGAAGAAAAGTAAGTGAGAAGATAGAGGTGGAAGATATGATACTTAAAAAGAAGTATGAATCTACTGATGAAACAATCGAAGTTAATGGAGTTACGCTTCACCGTATACGTGCTTTAAGAAATTTTAGAGATGTGTACGCAGGTGACTTAGGTGGCTTTATTGAAAATGAAAGCAATTTAAGTCATGAGGGAGACTGTTGGGTTGGGGACGATGCAAAGGTTTATGGTAGTGCTAGGGTTTACGGTCGAGCCAAGGTTTTTGGTAATGCCAACGTTTATGATAACGCTCATGTTTATGGCAATGCCATTGTTTATTTTGATGCTAAAGTTTTTGGTAATGCACATGTATACGGTACAGCAATAATTTGTGAAAATGCCCGTGTGTGTGGTGATGCATGGATTGATACAGGTTTTATTAGTGGTTGTGATTTAGTTAATAGTAGTAAAAAGAAATACGAACTTACAGACGATACAGTTGATCTCGGTCCTTTCAAGTTACACCGAATACGAGCATTGAGAAGCTTTGGCAAAGTAAAGAAAGGTGATTTAGGTGGCTGGGTAGAGAGTGAAGAGAACCTCAGTCACGAAGGTAATTGTTGGATTAGTGGTTTAGGGGCTGTTTTTGGTGGCGGCAGATTACGTGGTGATCACCTAGTTCCAAACTTTAATTACATTTCCAATACGACTTATAAATTGTCTATGTTAACACCACAACAATACATGGCATCTCTACCTTGGCACCGTAGAATATGGGAGCGACTCCGTTATTATTGGGAGTGCGGAATATGGCTTTAGAGCTTCATAAACGTGATGAATAATACAATTCTTTGTTTTGATCTAGGTACCAAAACGGGGTGGGCGATACGTGGTGCAAGTGGTGACATGTTCAGTGGTACCGTGAATTTTCAATCGCGCCGTTTTGAAGGCGGTGG
>NZ_JBHIMJ010000056.1:0-8075 GCF_042194035.1 Bartonella sp. OC16QHHD
CAAAATCCGTAGGCAATCGACAACCGCGATTAGCTTGCGCTCGTTTTGCTTTTTTGGGAACGTTCTCTTGCTCGTGAATGGGAGGTTGGTTGTCTGATGAGGTTTCGATTTGCTCTGATGTGGTCTCAACAGCAGCAACCTCTGTTGGCTCGTCAACCAAATCGATTGTTGCTAAACTTTCAGAACCAATTTCTTTTTTTGCTAAAACGTTAGTTTTAGTTTTTTTATTATATATGTTTGTATTGTTTGTTATAGCATCACAAGCATCATGCTTAGCATCCTTAAGCATGCTGTTAGCATCATGCTTAATATCACAAGCATCTTTTGTATTTTTATCCCATCTTGCCTTCGCTGCCTTTTGCGCTCTCTCTGAAAACTTATTCAAATTCTCATTAGAGTTGTTGAGTTCCTCTTCAACCTGTAAACTCCATAAACGACCACCTTCTAAACGTATCAGTTTCTCATCACTCAATAAAAAATCTAGCGCTTTATTAAAAGCTTTTACTGAACAACCAGAAATGCGTGCTAATATAGAGGCATTCTCAAGAATTGGCTGTCTCTTCTTATACATAAGCAATATCAACATCATATAAGTCGATATTTGATGCGACGTCATTCCACTAGCATCAGATACCCAATCAGAAGGAAAACAACGAACCCAAGCTAACTTAGTTGACATATTTCCCCTCCTGTTCTTTATTATTATTTAGATCTTCATTGAAGTTATTGAGTTCCTCCTCAACTTGTGAACTCCACAAACGACCATCTTCTAAACGAATGATGTATCCCTCTTCTAGCAAAACATTCAATGCTGTCTCAAATTTCTTTACTGAATAACCAGTGTAATGAGATAAAACTTTAATATTATAAAAAAGAGGTTCACCAGTACGAAGCATGCGAAATCGCAATCTCATATAGATATTACCTTCTACAGGAGGTAAATAATCGACGACCACCGCCCACCTATCTGCAAAAAGCCTCGTCCACGGTAATTTAGTTGACATATTTCCCCTCCTTTTCTTTATTATTATTAAAGGCAAAATTATCTAGCTCTTCACTGAGGTTATTGAGTTCTTCTTCAACGCGCGTATTCCACAACCCATTATCTGTCTCAACAAGTTTATCATTCCTCATGAGATATTCGACAATAGCTGCAAATTTTTTCTGTGAACAATTGCAAGCACGTGCAAGCGTTTCAAAATCTTCTTTAATTGGTGCTTTTTTATCGTACATGCGAACGAGAAGCGTTATATAAGCGCCCCTTTGCTCTAACGTCATTCCATCTGTACCACTTATCCAGTCATACAAATGGAATCTTATCCATGGCATTGCATTAGACATNAGGTTGCTAGAAAGCCTCCGTAAATATGAGAAGCGTCTGTACCTACATGCCGGCGTACCTATTCAAAATACACCGCGTCAATTTCATCAACAGATCTCTTTAGTTCAGTAAGCCACCGTTTAAAGCGTAAATAACGCATGCCACCGCCTTCAAAACGGCGTGATTGAAAATCTTCTGTATCGCTTATGATAAAACCATCCGCACCACGTATCGCCCAGCCTGTCTTAGTCCCTAGATCAAGACATAAAATGGTTCGTGCGTTAGTGATCATAATCCCCCCTTAAGGCTCTACGTATTTGCGTATTTATATGTGCGTTATGACAGAGCGCGTAGTTATAAGTTTTAAAAAATTGGATTAACTCAACTCAGACACACACTGCATGCATCATCTATTAATTTGATTTCTTCTTCTCTTTTTTCGATGAGTTTATCCCTTAAGAAATCAAGCCTATTTTTGACTAAGGCTATAAATAAGATTAGCTCATTTAAGCGATAAAAAGATGACAACTGTTGAGAAAAATAATTATCAAACCAAGTTGTAAAAGCTTGCGTAAACACAGATGAAAACCATTGATTAAAATCATCGTACGGAAATAACGGAAAATAATTTCTATCATCACGCACAAAGATACTATGCAGCATATAGACAAAACAACCTGTTGATGAGGGATCTATACTTATCTCAAAACATGCATCTTGAGGCGAAAGGACACCATAATATATGTTTTCCTGTCCAATCTTATTAACAAGATCAATCAACTGGACTTTGCTTATGGAGATTTGTGGGACATCTATCATCTTTGATCTTTCTTCTTTAAGAGTCTAAATGCTGCTGTTGTGACAGGGCGCGTTGTGATTGCCTGTCTTGCAAAAATGTTTTTGAAAAAGGAACTTCGCAATGATTCATTGTTAATTAACAATCCTCATTTGTGGCTCAAATGACGCAAGTTAAAAAACTTCTCCTGCAAAAATAAAATCGATCAATCTCGGTTCTTCTTTTTTGTTGATTAACTCAATGATTTTATTATTTAATTCATCAATAACTTTCATCTGTGAAGCTAACTTTAGCCTTTGGCTGTATAGCGTTTCATTTTTTTGCTTAATTAAAGAGGATAGGTTTTCAAGTACTACTTGCTGTTGTTCAATTGACTTATCTCGCTCTGCAAGAGTTGCTTCATGCCATCTCATCCAACTATCAAATTGTGACTTATGCCATTCTTCTTGTTTTGCAAGAACTTTTGTATGAGTTCTATGTCGTTTTATAAGATCTTCTATGCTACAATCACGATCCGGTATTTGTATAAATTCTTTCACAAACTTATCTCCATTCTCAATTTTCATATTGCAACCTATTAATCTACAAATCCGTGTATAGATCTTCTTCAATATTCCGTTTCTCATGATCTTTCTTCTTTAAGAGTGTGTATGTTTAAGAGTGTGTATGCTGCTGTTGATGTTCATTATTATCTGTGGGAGAAGTAGTAAAAGCAGGCATAGGGCTAGAACTATCCTTCAACTTTTGCAGCTTGAGATAATTTATTACGGAGATAGATCCTCTTTTTTCCCACTTGCAAACAGCTGCTTGAGTTACACCAAGCATTTTCGCCATTTCTGATTGTGTCCAATTAAATTTGCCCCGTATTGACTTAGTCAAATTCTTAAAATCTTCTCGTTGATCCATTTACAAGCTCCAATTACAGCTTTGTCTTATTTTATTCATATAATTATAGTTATATAAAGTCAATGAAAATTATCTTTATCAACGATAAAAAAATAAGGTAAGCAGAAGTATGAGTAATAAATCTAATATCATAAGCACATTAAAAAAGATTTTGACCGAGTTTAACTTAACGCAAGAAGATGTAGCCAAACGGCTAAACGTAACACAAGCTTCAGTGTCTAAGTGGTTAAAAGATTCTGATCCACGCGGCTCTAATCGAGATGCCATTTTAGAATTATATAAAGAACTAAAAGGGGATAATCACTTCACAACTTTTGTTCCTCTTATGGGGTATATTGGAGCAGGAACACAGATAGATCCAAGTTTTGAACAAATCCCTGAAGATGGTCTTGAACAAGTAGAAATTCCTTTTGCTTTACCTGATGATATGGTTGCTTTTGAAGTTAAAGGAGATTCTATGATTCCAGCCTATAAAGATGGAGATATGGTTATCGTAAGACGGCGCCAAATTAAAACAATAGAATCCTTTTTTGGCAAAGAAGCCGTTATTTTAACACATGATAATAAAAGATATATAAAGCAGATTAGCAGGGGAATGAATGGTGAAATAGATCTGCTTTCTTGGAATGCCTTACCTATTAAGAATGTTAAAATTGTGTGGGTTGGAGAGATATTTGCTATTTTGCCAATAAGTTCTTACAGCAAGATGATTCGGACTTATCGCTAATTATCCTCCCCTCTTATTCAGCAAGATATTATAATATTTTTTATAAAAAATATAACTTTTTATAATTTTTTGCTTGCTATTTTATAATTATAGTTATATAAGTAATTATACAAACCACGCACAAACAATCGCCAAGAGGCGTTAGGGAGGAGAAATTATGGAAAATCCAATTCTTATAAATTCTGATGAAATTTTATTAGTTGTCTATGATGATGATCAAAACATTGGTCGGTCGGGACCACTTGATGCAAGCCAAATTCTAAGCATTGTTGATGAGGCAGATGATGCAATCCAAATCTTTCGCATCAATCCTTCTGAGAATAATTGTGAAGATATCTCTGAAGAAATTGCAGAAGCATATGTAAAAGAAAATATCGAACATCTCCATGAGGAGAGTAAAGTTCATGACTTTGTACGCGAGAGTGTTGCTTACCATGACCTTTTATCTGATTTAGCAAAAGAAAAATATAATGATGAGTTTTACGGTACCTATGAACAGCAGCACCGTTTGCGTCCTTGTGATGTGCTTTAAAATTCTTAAGGGCGTTTGAAAAAGCGCCCCCTTTCATTTATCAATCCCACCCAATATGAGGTCCGTAATGGAAAAGCTAATTGCTATCCAGCAAAATACAAACAAACACGAAACAATTCCAACCATGTCTAGCATTGAAATTGCAGAGTTATGCGGTAAAAGACATGGCTATGTAATACGAGATATTCGTAAACTATTTAGCGAACTTAAAATCGACCTGAGTAATTTTGCTGGATTATACAAAGATTCAACAGGTCGTACTCTTCCTTGTTACCATCTTCCTAAACGTGAATCTCTTATTGTCATTTTAGGTTATAACACTGTGTTACGCGCAAAAATCATAGATTATTGGAAAAAATTAGAAGAGCAAGCAGCTAATCCCCAAATCGATTTTTCGAGACCTGAAATACGAGCAGCTATCATGATGCATCTTAAAAATAAAATTAAACAGATTGCATAGGAGTTCATCATGAATACTCTCATAGAGATTAAAGAACAAATCATTGATCAGGAAATAGTTCAGACAGTAAATGCACGTGATCTGCATGCATTCTTAGAGGCAAAACGTGACTTTTCCAATTGGATTAAGGACCGTATTACCAGATACAATTTTATAGAAGGACAAGATTTTATAAAAACACAAGATTTGCGGTCGCCAAATTTGGCGAGCGCAAAATCTAGGGCTGTTATCGCGATTAACTACTATCTCACACTCGATAGAGCCAAAGAACTTTCTATGCTTGAGAACAATCAGAAAGGGAGAGAAGCCCGTTTATACTTTATCGAATGTGAAAAGCGTGTAAAGCAAGTAGTAACACCACAAATCGACTATTCAAGTCCAAAGGCTATGATTGGTTTTTTGAATTACCTACAAGGTCAAATAGATCAAAAAGACATCATCATTGAAGATTTAACACCAAAAGCCATGGCTCTTGAAAGCTTACAGCGTCATAATGGACTCTTCGGTCTTACAGAAGCTGCTAAAATACTCGAGATGCAACCAAAACAGTTCATTCTCTTCTTACAGAAAAAAGGTTGGATTTACAGACGAGCAGCAGGTGGAAATTTGCTACCGTATCAAGATAAAATCCAAAAGCAACTTATGGATTGTCCAACCATCACGCTTCAAACCGCAAGTGGAATAGAAAAAGTCATTCCTTGCGCAAAAATCACAGCAAAAGGAATAGGTGCGCTGTCTCAAGAGCTTAAAAGACAAAGCATGCATTAATTAAGGAATGCAATAATGGAAAAGAAATACGAATTTACTGATAAAATCGATATGATTTATTTGCGTCAATTTTCAAACTTTTTAATTGACAATATAATATCAGTATGTCTATTGTCGAATCAGGTGCTTGAAAAACACCTTGAATCGATAGCGGATAGATTGCCGAAACAATCTTTTCTCCGCACATTAAAGGCTTTGACTCATTGTATGTTACACGCATATAATGGCTTTGTCGGGTGTAGTTACGCTATACAATACCCTTTATGGGGAAAGCGTAACGACGGACTATCGACCGTGTTTTTCAGCACCCGGCATCCTTTATTGGATGTCAATGAAAAACCTCTAATCGATAGGAGTTCATTATGAACACTCTTATTAAAATTACAGAACAAATCATTGATCAGGAAACTGTTCAAACCATTAATGCACGCGAATTGCATACATTTTTAGAAGTAGGTCGCGACTTTACGACATGGATTAAAAACCGCATAAAAACATATAAATTTGTTCACACAAAAGACTATATTCTAACGTTCCCCAAAACGGGGGAGCGTCAAAATGTAAACATGACAGAGTACCATCTCACATTAGACATGGCGAAAGAGCTCTCAATGGTCGAACGCAATGAGAAAGGACGTCAAGCACGCCGTTACTTTATTGAATGTGAGAAGAAACTAAGAAGCCAAGCGGTTGATTATGATAATGATACACGCTTTGATTTGCCAAGCTATTGGGAGGGTATGAACGCTGGTGAAAAAGTTTTGTATCTTTTGGGTCCAATTCATATGCGTCTTATTGATGCTTTCAGAGTGGATGAAGAGAACAGAAAATATAAAGCCCTCATTAAAGAAGCAAAACAGGTCTTAGAAAGATCTGTCGTAAAAGCTGCTTAGTTTAAAATATGATTTCATTTCCTCGTCTTTTCAGACGGGGAGGTGGTCAATATCATACAGTCTCTAGAAACAGGATTGTAACAACCAACCAACTTTTAAACACCAGCGTGATTCACGCCACGGGGGAATTGCGCTCAAATAGGAGGAAATCAAGATGAGTGAACTAAGTACCACACAAACGGAATTAGTGGAAAAAACGAACGATTGTGAAATCAAACCTACAGCTATGGAGCTTATTTTAGAAAGAGCTTTAGAAAATGATGTCGATATGGATCGTCTCAAGCGTCTTCTTGAATTGCGAGAAAAGGAGATAGAACGACAAGAGCGTCAAAACTTTGTCCGTGATCTTTCTACTATACAAGTGGAATATAAAAATATCGAACAAAATGCCATTAATACACATACTAAAAGCCTCTATACAACGCTTGATAAATATATTGATGCAATCAAAGAACCTCTTGCAAAACATCACTTTGCCTTGTTCTCTCGTATCAAAGACCAGAGTTCAAATGACATAACTGTAGAAATGACTTTAAAGCATATATCGGGCAATGAAATATCAACACAAGGAACATTTCCCATTGATGCTACGGGAAGCAAAAATAACACACAAGCGGTTGGTTCTACTATAAGCTACGCACGTAGATATCTCTTAGGCATGCTTCTTAATGTTGCAAGAAAAGAAGACGATACAGATGGAATAACACTTCTTGCGGGTATCTCTTCTGAACAGATGAATGAAATCAAAGAATTAATTAAAAAAACACAATCTGAAGAAAGTAGGCTTCTCTCTTTCATAGGAGTAAAAAATCTAAAAGATATGTCTTTTAAACAAGCACAAACCGCTTTGTTTTCTTTGAAAAAAAAGCAACGAAAGCAAATGAATAAAGCACAACAAGAGCAATTAGATGCACCTATACAAGATATCGAATATGCGCCAACTCAACAAGAAACGGCGGTGTGAAATGGAACAAAGGACAGCAGAGTGGTTTCAAGCGCGCTTGGGTAAAGTCACTGCATCTAATGTCTACAGCGTACTCAGTAAGACAGCTAAAGGCTTGCCTACCAGCAAATATGAAGACTACAAAACGAAACTCATGACAGAACGCTTAATAGAGGAAATAAGCCAATCTTATACAACACCTGCTATGCAATGGGGTATCGAACATGAAGAAGATGCCTTAAGAGAATATGAATTCATTTATGACGCAGAAGTCACAAGATGCGGGTTTATCCCACACCCCAAAATGGAAATGGCGGGGGCTAGTCCTGATGGGTTGATTGGAGAGGACGGTTTAATAGAAGTCAAATGTCCACAATCAACCACGCATTTGCGTTTTTTTATTTATGACGAAATCAAGCCTGAATATATCGCACAGATGCAATTCCAAATGGCATGCACTGGACGCAAATGGTGTGATTTCATGAGCTATAATCCAAATTTTGTAGGCAAATCTACTGGTTTGAGAATGAAAATCAAACGCGTCCTCCGTGATGAGAAACACATTGAAGAGATCAATAAAGCGGTCGAAATCTTTTTAGGGGAAATAGAACAAGAGATGCAAAAGATTTTGGCAAAAGCTGCTTAAACCTATGGGGGTGCTCTCTCCTCCCAGCACCCCCACCCATTTACTAAGGAAATTAAACGTGTGTAACACCAAACATATTATCA
>NZ_JBHIMJ010000052.1:0-28152 GCF_042194035.1 Bartonella sp. OC16QHHD
GTCGCAAAAGAAATTAGGCAGTCAGTTAGGGGTGACTTTTCAACAAATCCAAAAATATGAAAAAGGCTCTAATCGTATAGGAGCTGGGCGTTTACAGGAAATTGCCGACATTCTTAATGTTCCCATTTCCTTTTTTTACGCTGATCTCTCGACAAAAGAAAACGTCTTGTATTGCTGTGATGAAAGGATCGCAAGCAAAGAAGAGCACATTCTTTTGAAAAGTTTTAGAGAGCTCAAACTTAAAAAGCAGAAAGCAATTTTAAGATTAAATTTTCGTTAGAATTAAAAAAAGATTAAAGAGGCTCTTGCTAAATAATAAATTATTATATAAAGCTCTTTTTAGAGAAGGGGGTTAACATTTCTCCTCCCCCCCCCCCGCAGAAATGTCGAAATAAAACCTCCTTCTCATCGTTTTAAAAATCACGAAAAATTTTATCCTTTATTTTTTTAAAAAGAGTGACTTGTTTGTGCTAGAAAAGTTGCTGTATTAGGTAAATTGGAGGGCGGGGTGTTTTTAGTAGGGATTTGGGAAGGGCTGGAAAAGTCGTCTTGCCAAATAGAGTTCTCAAAAGGAAATCTTGGAAAGAAACTATCAAAGGGGTGGCTTAAAAGAAGCTACCAAAAATCCGGAACTTCAGGCTTTAAATGAGGACCAATCCGTACCGCCGAGACCTTTTCTGCTAAACCGGTGCGATCTGAAATCTCAACCGCTAAACCACAAAGGGTGGCGGGACCACACGCCGGTTCAAAACGATCTTGCTTCGTCTTATAAAGAAAACGGTGTAAGGGTTCTTCTTTATCCATTCCAAGAGATGAGTTATAATCTCCACACATGCCTGCATCTGTTAAATAGGCGCTCCCACCTTCTAAGATTTGCGCGTCAGCCGTGGGAATATGCGTATGGGTGCCAACGATAACACTCACACGACCATCAAGAAAATGGCCAAAACATTGCTTCTCGCTTGTCGTTTCTGCGTGAAAGTCAAAAATAATCGTATCGGCTTGCTCCATCAACGAACAGGCAAGCAGAATATTTTCCGCTGTTTCAAATGGATCTTCTACTTTACACGGCATAAAAACGTTGCCCAACAGATTGGCGACAAGAACACGGGCGCCATTTTTTGCCGTAAAAACACCAGAACCTTTTCCGGGAGTTTCTTTCGAAAAATTGGCAGGGCGTAAAAAACGATCACTCTCATGGGCATACTGCAATGCTTCTTTGTGAGAAAAAGCATGATTACCTGTGGTGACAACATCAACACCGGTTATCAAAAGATCTTGATACGTTTCTTGTGTGAGACCAAAACCACCAGAGGCATTTTCACCATTTACCACAACAAAATCAAGCTGCCATTTCTCAATCAGTTGAGGAAGGTGTTCAAAAACAGCTTTACAGCCTGTGCTACCAACAATGTCACCTAAAAATAAAAAACGCATAGGCGCTTTAATCACATTTTAACATTTTAAGAAACCTTTTTCTGTAAAAATTCCTTGTACCTGTAGATCATGTTCTGCTGCGGGAATAGAGGAAACCTCCTGACATGAAAATCCTATGCCCCATAATGTCATTTGATGCCCTTGTTTTTCAAGAGCTGCAACAGCACGGTCATAGTATCCTCCTCCATAGCCAAGACGGTGACATTGACGATCAAACGCAGAAAGCGGAACAATAATATTATTGGGGGCAACAACGCCATTGTCTGCACCCGGACCAAAGGTGCCAAAACGCATGGGCTCTAAAATCGTGCTGGGCGAAAATGCACGGAAAATCATGGTGGTGGAATCAAGAACTGCTGGTAAGGCTAAATGCCCACCGCGTAACGCTACAGCATCCAGTAAAGGACGCGGGTCAATTTCCGATTTAATGGGCCAATAGCCTGCTAAAATGAGGCGTGAAAAATCGGTTCCCTTCTTTTCAAGGTATTCAATAAAGTGGCAACAAGCACGCTGCGAAAAGAGTGCACGCTCTTCTGTTAAAAGAGCATCACGACGCGATAAACCGCTTTTGCGTTGCTGTGTGCGAAGGGATGAAGCAGATTCATAGAGGGGATTATTTGTCATTGTCTCGTCAATTATTTTATAAGATGCTGGTATTTTATCCATTGTTGGCGTTTTGTAAATCTCTGTTAGGACAAGAGCTGTGCTCATGAAAAAAAAGCATGAAAAAAGTGTGTGCTCTTTAGGGGGTATCTTGGTGCAACAAGCCGCTTTTGCGCTGCTTGCGTGCGAAGGGATGAAGCAGATTCACAGAGGGGATTATTTGTAAGTGCTGTCTGTTCTACAAAATAAAGCCTATCGTAATTTTTATTTCTTGAAAAGAGTATCGTCATTGGTCTTATGTAAAAAGACGCTCTCAATTTTAGCTGGAAAAATTTGATGTAAAAAAGGGTGATCCACAACAGCCGATGGAAAAAGCTGATCCCGGGAACCTATACAAATAGGTGGGCGCCATATGAAAAAGCCCACGGGCTTGATCAGGGACAGCTCCCTTGGAGATCATTAAGGTCTCAGGAATACGTTATTTCCTGTCGAGAAGCGCAGAACACCCTCCTTAATATAAAACAATTTCAGAGCTTCTGCTAGAGATAAAATAACCTCGCTCTCTTCTTTTTCAAAAAGTATTTCAGGAGAGTTTTTATAACCTTGCTGGTGGCTGCTCGAAATGGCTGTATGATGGATGGCTTATTCAAAGTAAAAAAGCAAAAAATATGAGTGGGGGTGGGTGTTTGAGTGACGCAGAACGGTTTATTGGCAATAGCTTGATTGGCTCTTTTGGGACAATGCTTGATTTTTATGTTTCGCGGGAATGCTTGGGGGGGAGTTTTGAAAGGAAATATTTCTTATTCAAGGATGTTGGTTGAATTGGTGTTGCGTCTTTGAAGTTTTTGCTTTGTGAATCCATATTTCAGGGCTGTTTTATCAACTTTGAGGGGTGGAGGAGAGCCGATACGGTATGTGCTGCTATGGTTGAAGCTTAAAAATAAAAAACAGATGATGATAGTTTATCAGAGGCGCTAAGCGATGTTTTAAGCTTTTTTCAAAAAGTATTTTTTGAGGATCGTGTTTACAAATTTTTTTTATCCATGATGGAAGGTGTGAAAAGAAGAAACGGCGTGAAGAGGACTCCGGCGTGGAAGCGTTTGCTTGCTATGAGAAGAAATTCTGTAGGGAGTATATTGGCAGTGTTTGGAAGATGCCTTCAATACAAAAAAGTCAAAATTCAAAAAAGTACTGTGAATTGTGTGGGGGGTGATGGTGTGGTTATAAGCAGGGGCAGTTTATTGAGTGGAATGTGAAGCCGGCTTGTGTCTTATCTAGGTTTGAAAGGATGCCGTAAAGCGTCTCGTTTTTGAATGGTTTCAAAGAGCTTGTGGTGATTGTTCGTCTAATAGAGCTTGCACGCGCTTTTGAATCCTGCGCATTTGTGGATAGTAATCCAATGCTGTTTCATAAGCTTTAAGAGCAAGTTTTGGACGCTCCGTTGCTTCCATGACAACGCCAAGTTCAAAAAAAGCACTATAATTGCGCGGCTCAAGTTCAAGAGCATGGTTGAGATCAAGCAGGGCAAGTTTGAAATCGTTCAGTTGAATGTGAATCCAAGCGCGTCTTATCCAAGCTTCAGCATGAGTAGGTAAAAGTGCAAGAGCATTATCAATATAATCAAGCGCAAGTCCATAATCGTCGCTGTTGAGTGCATTTTCAGCCCATGACATCAAAAGATCAATCGTCTCGCTCCCCGATTGGGACCATAAATGTTGAAGCTGTTGACTGATCTTTTTCGCTTTAGCAACATCAGCACAATATTTCAATTCTTTGAGTAAACGTGAAATTTCTGCTTCTTTGCGCTGCTTAACTCTGTCAACATGGGAAAGCTGCTCTTTGTCAAGATCTTCAAGAATAACCGCCGAAGAATCAGAATCGGAGGGCGTTGAGGAGGAGGGAGGAGAATTGGGAATAAGATCATCTAACGGTAAAAGCGATTGTGGAGAAGGCCGATCTTCAGGAAGAGAAGGAGGATTTTGCCCATAGCTCGAGGGAACAAAACAAAAAACGCCAACAAAAGAAAGAAAAAACGCGCGCTGGAAAATACAGAAAAAACGCAGCTGAAAAAATCGAAAGGCTTTTAAAAAAATAGAAGAATCCATAAAAACAAGCCCCCAAAAGATAAATCACCAAATATTATCAAATACTAGACTTGTAATCAACGGACTTATAACCAAAAAAACGCAAGAAAAAATTTTTAAGCCTACAATCAAAGTAGGCATAAAAACATTGACCCTAAAGAAATTAGC
Organism: Bartonella sp. OC16QHHD; assembly: GCF_042194035.1. Classification (NCBI taxonomy): domain Bacteria; kingdom Pseudomonadati; phylum Pseudomonadota; class Alphaproteobacteria; order Hyphomicrobiales; family Bartonellaceae; genus Bartonella; species Bartonella sp. OC16QHHD. Next base: position 4,293 of record NZ_JBHIMJ010000052.1, read on the forward strand.
CCTGACGTGCTCTAAAACGTGGGTTCGTTTTATTAAGAATATAAACACGACCCTTACGACGCACCAAACGATTGTTACGGTGGCGCTCTTTTAGTGCTTTAAGCGAATTTTTAATTTTCATCATATTCACCGTTTAAATAGTTTACGTAACACAATACTATAATACAATATTAAAACACGAAAATACAATATTACAACCCCAATAGACTGCTCACTTTAATGAGCATTGCATTGCGATATCGTACTTGCATGATAACATCACACGATACACTTTTTCACTGTGATCACAAAAAGAAAAGCGTACTCTTAAGGTACGCACTAACCACTTCATTAGCACAACGATAAGTGAAAATTGCAAAAAAGTAGGAGAGATCTAACAAGAAGTCTTATTCTTGTCAAGGGTATATCTCTTACAAATTCCTATAGTGTGTGTTAATGGTTGCCTTGGAGGTAAAAATTTTCTCGTAAAAAGAAGGACACAAAAAAGCACAAAGAGTGAAAAAAAGTAAAAGCTTCCTATTTGTGAGAAAATAATCCTGTTTTTTCGTAAAATATCATCGTTTAGTAAGGCTCATGTAAAATTTATAACATGAGGTGTTTTTTGTTCGTGTGTGAGGATATTCTTAAGGCTTATTCTTAAAACCTAAAAAATAAACCGCATGATGATGACGAAGATGATGAATTGATAAGGATAAATTTCTATTGTTCAGAGAAAACATAGTAAAATAAGAGTTTCGCATAGTCTTAAGGTTTTCTCATTGCAAATCTGTGTATCTTTAAGCATAGCATTCGCTGCTTGCATATCACAAGCGGGATTGATCTATGGTAAAGATACTTGAAGATAAGGAATAAAACGGTCTTTTATGAATGCTTTCAAATGCTAAGAGTGTTGTAACATTGGAGACTGGCAAAGCGGTATGATGAGGTTGGTGTTTACGCTTCATAAGTTTAAAGAGGGTGGTGCACTATGAATGTTTAAGCTATTATCGAGAGTTTTTATGCTCTATGACAGGGGCTGCTGTTGTGAAGTGGTGGGGCAATGTGCATTGGCCAAATGTTTCTTTAAAATAAGCGCGTGGTAAAACAAGTGCGTAAATTGGCAACACAAGTGTCTTCTGTTTGAGGCTTTTTATTTTACGTGAGGGGTGAGAGGATATTTGGTTTGGGAATGGATAAGCTTAGTGCTGTAATCATATCCTGTAATTATATCTTTGATGTGGAGATCAGGGACGGAGCGGAGCGCTCGGTACTTTTAATGAGGGATTAAATCTGTGCGGTTAGAGTGAAAGATTATGCATAAATTTCTCTTTTAAGGCAATAGTTTATGATTCTTTGCAACCCAATTATTTCTACGTGGGTGGAGTGCTGGATATTGTCAAACGGAGGGGGAATTCAAATTATCCGGTGAGGGAACCAGTATAGTGAGAATATACTTTGGCTCTTGAATGTGGATAGTTTGAATTCCTTTTAATATCCATGCTGTAGAAAAATTTGACCTTCCCAAGGGTGGTCTATGATGATGTTTATTGAAAGAGTGAAAGGTTCACATTGTCTGGCGATAAACGTAATAAAAGCATGTCATAATACCAATTTATATACATGTTGCAAATGCCAAAGAGAGCTGACGTAATGATCATTGGTATCCCGATCGATAGGGGTAATGACTCTCTTCCTACTGCGAGGTATGTTAGACAAAGAATTCCTGCCATTAATAAAAAGCCTATCGCTAGGATTTTCGTTACGAAAACAATGGGTTTACGAAAGGTTAAAAGAAAGAGGAACAACATATGTCTAAATGGACCCCCTTTACGTTTTTGAGGAGGAACAGACTGTGCCTCATTTAAAGTTGCTTCCTTATTTTCATTGTTTTCATCTTTGAGTTTGTTTGAAGAGATCCCCTCCATTATTTTCCCCTTTTGTATGGTATTTTTGCTATAAAAAGATCTAAGTTTGTGCTGAACGTTAATCACATATTAAGATAAGATACAAGCGAAATTATTTTATTATTGTTAGAAGTGAAGTATTTTTTCGCATAATGAGCGTTTTAAAGGCAATGATAGTGTTAAAATAATAGTATTAAAAAGTATAGTTTAGCTTTATCAGGATAATAAAATAAACATTTATATTTATAAATTATTAGGTGCTCTTGAAAGAAGCTTGGATTGAGAAAAATTGTGGGAACTTCATGAAGCGCTGGTCTGTTGGGGGTGACGAATGTCATTGCTGAGCAGGATTAGAGAGTTACAGACAATCTCTTATGGGTGGTTAAGAATATGCGTAAACAAAGTGCGTTTACGATAAGGGGAGTTCATAAAGAATTGTGCGAGATGCAATAAAAAGATGCCATAAAACCAATGCGCATTATACGGTGGTGATGCACCTTATAATTCATTGTTTTAACAGGATTAAAAGGTAGGAAAATGGATGCGCTGAAAAGAGAGGGGGCGTGAGAGAAGAAAAATTGATCTGAAAAGAAGAAACTTAAGCCTTTGGGGAGAAGTTCAGGAAACCTTTTCGAGGAATGTGTTGGGGGAATTAACGAAAGGAGAAAATCTTCTATCCGTTGAAGGAAAAAGAGAGAGGAGAAAAAGAAGAAAGTTGCTATGCTGGAGGGGGCTATCGTCTGGCTGATATTGGGCCGAATTCTCGAGAGTTGTTTGGGGAGAGTAATACGTTTTACCTCTTTGCAGCGATTTTATGGAAAACAAAACGATGCTTTTGTGAAAAAATGAACATAAGAAGAGAAGCTAGAGACAATAAAAGCGCAATCATGGGGATTGGTATCTATGGGGTGCAATAGATAAGTCTATTTCTTAAAGATTGGCATTAAAAGAAAAATGAAGGGGCTGCGTATGTTATGGGGGAATATTTATGCTGTGGGAGGTATCCGTTGAGGGGAAGTTGAGGGCTGGTGGATTGTTTTTAGCCGTGGGGGGATATTTTTGAGAAAAGGAAGGGGAGAAGAGCTAGGGGGTGGAGTTGAAGGGTTGGGAGCGCTTGTTGTACTGCTTGGATATCGGTGTGTGGGGGAGAGGTTGTTTTTGAGGGCGGATGAGATGTTCGTGTAGGATGAAGCGGTTTGGAGGGGGAAGAGGTGATGTTTTTAAAAGAGCAGGGGGCTTGTAGGAGGGCGTGAAGCCCTGCTAGGGGCGAATTAAAAGGTTAGGGGCGCTTTGAGCCGCTGGATATCGGTGTAGGGGAGAAGTTGTTTTTTCAGTTCATTGGGGGGAAAAGTGTGAAAAAGTATTTATATATATGTGGGCTTAAGATTTGTTGGCTGGTCCCAGTAATTGGATGATGTGCCCCATTTTGCGGTTGGGGTGAACAGTGCTTTTGCCATATAAATGGATCGAGGTGCGCTCTTGCTTCAGAAAATATTTTAACGTGCTAAAATTGTTACCAAGAAGATTGGTCATTTGGCAATCGCTATGGCGATAGGGACTGCCTAAGGGAAGTCCGCAAATAGCACGGATATGCTGTTCAAATTGTGAAGTTATGCATGCCTTTTGTGTCCAATGACCAGAATTATGGACACGCGGTGCTAATTCATTCACTAAAAGATGACCATTCGTTAAGACAAAAAATTCAATACAAAGAACACCAACATAATCGAGGGCATCCATGACTGTTACACTGATTTCTTGAGCTGCTTTTTGCACGTCAAGTGGAATATGTGATGGAACAAAGGATTTATGAAGAATTCCGTTTTTATGTTGGTTTTCAGGGCAATCATAAAAAATATGTTCTCCTTGTTTTGTGCGGGCCGAGAGAACCGAAATTTCCGATAAAAAAGGAACTATTTCTTCCAAAATACAAGGCTGTTCTTGAAAAGTCCTTAAGGCTTCGTCAAGGGTTTGTTCATCTGGGTGATCAAGCTTGATCTGGTTTTTTCCGTCATAACCAAAACGACGCGTCTTTAAAAGACCACGTCCGCCTAAGGTATCAAGAGCGGAAAGAATAGAAGAAGAATTGTCAACAGCGTGCCATAACGCGGTGCCAATCCCTTGATCACGCAAAAATTGCTTCTCAAAAAGTCGATCTTGCGTGATCTCTAATGCTTTGGAAGAAGGATAAACAGGCTTACTCTTTTCTACATATTGAACCGTTTGAAGCGAAAGATTTTCAAATTCATAGCTGACAACATCACACTGAGAAATAAAATGATCTAAAGCTGATATATCGTCATAGGAGGAAACAATATGGTTGTTTGCTGTTTGAGCGGCTGGGCAATCGGCTTCAGGGCAAAAAATAACGGTTCGAAATCCTAATTCTGCAGCCGCTATGGCGAGCATTCTTGCTAATTGTCCGCCCCCGATTAAACCAATGACGCTGCCTGGAGGTAACATGGTGAAGGGAGTGGTGTTGGACGAGGTGGTGTTGGAGGGGGTGGCGTTGGCTGAGGAGGTGTTGAAAAACGGTGCCATTTTAAACCTCCGTTACAGGCGTTTGGGCGACATTGGCTGTTTGTTGTTGACGCCAATCTTCTAATCGTTGGGCGAGATCATGGTCATAAACGGCCATAACGGCTGCGGCTAAAAGTGCTGCATTAATTGCGCCTGCTTTGCCAATTGCTAATGTGCCGACGGGTATCCCTGCTGGCATTTGCACGATTGAAAGCAAAGAATCTTGACCAGAAAGAGAGTGAGAATGCACTGGAACGCCAAAAACAGGAAGAGGAGTAAGGGCTGCTAACATACCTGGAAGATGCGCTGCACCCCCCGCACCGGCAATTAAAACTTTAAACCCTGCTTCTTTTGCTTCTTTTGCAAATTGATAAAGGCGTTCAGGAGTTCGGTGTGCTGAGACAATATGCGAACTATGAGAAATACCAAGATTCGTCAAAATATCTGCACTATGGCACATCGTTTGCCAATCCGATTGGCTCCCCATTAAAATCGCCACATCACATGATTTTTTCATCATTCTCTATCCTTTTCAAAGGTTCAATGCGATTCTTTATCATTATTTTTTTAAAGTTTTATATTCTTTTTGCAAAGCCAATTGATGACAGAGAAACAGTTATTTTTCAAATAAGGTGGAAAGCTAAAAATTTAAAGGGGATCTCGAGAGATGAAAAACTAAAGTATTGAAGGCATGAAGCACTTCTTGTGAGGGGGGAGGGCAATGTCACGGGGTGGCGTGGGACCCATGAGGCTGTTGAGCTTGCGGCATTGTCTTTTATTTAAGATAAGAGGGAAAAATGTATTGGGGAAAAGCCATTGATTATAAGTTTTTTTTAAAAAATGTCTTATTTTTTATTTGCTAAAATAAACAAGATCACCATATGATATAAAATCTGTTGCAATTTGAAACATTGCTTATGAGAAAAAGAGATTTTTATGTCAAAAATGTGTTGCAAAGTGAGGATATTCTTTTGAGAAAAAAAGAGATGTATATCTCTCGATTTCAAAGCCTATTTATTTTGTTGTTCAAGTAATTCTTTTGTGAGTGGGGGGATATAATCTTTATAGGGGATATAATCTTTATAATTGTCGATATATCTTTAACAATGGCTGATATAAGGGGAAGCGAATAATCAACGCTTTTGTGCTTTTAACGCTTTTGTTGAGATGTGCTTCTGAGCGATTATATCGTTTTTTCACTTAAATATAATGGCAATATCAATCGCGAGTGACGAATTGTGAATAATAAATCCATGGTCTCTTTTTTGCCCAATTTTGTAATATGGTAAACGCTGAAATAAATAAGAGTTAAACAACGGATGTAAAGGAGATTTAAAAGCTATGTTTCTTCCATTTTTAATCGCTTTAGGTACTGCAGTAACGACTATGTGTGGCAAAAAAAAATATAAGTTATGCTTTGTGGGCAATTTTATTCGTTGTCATTCTTCTCACTTTCAATCATCACGCAACTTCCACTTTAAATTTATCTTTTTGAGAGAATAGCCATGGAACATGTTGAACAAAAAAATCCTCACTTCGTCATCTTTATGAATACGCTAGGACTCTTTGGGTTATCTATTGTCTTGGTGGTGGCTTTTTATTATCAATTGGTAAAGTTTGAGTTACCTTGTCCCCTTTGTTTGCTGCAGCGCGTTGGATTGATGCTGGCAGGTTGTGGGTTCTTACTCAATATTCACCATAAGGTGAAAAATACCCATTATGGTATGGTTATTCTTGGTTGTATAGTAACCAGTGCTGTGGCAGCACGGCAAGTGTTTTTGCATATCACACCCGATGATTTAGGATATGGTTCAACGTTCTTTGGATTGCATTTTTATACTTGGGCTTTCATTATTTCTGTCCTTTGTATCTTTGCTGTCTCATTTGTCATGATTTTAGGCGAATTGGCACACAAGTTCAAAGAATTTTCTCCTTTTCCAGTCTTGAGTAAAGCGGCAAGTTTCTTATTTGTGTTTTTGATTGCGGCAAATTTGATTTCTACCATACTGGAATGTGGTGGTGGGCAATGTGCCGATGATCCTGTAAGGTATGAATTGTTATCAAATTGGTTCCCTTCACAGTCTTGAAATTTTTTAATAATCCCTCATCATAATTTTTATTGTTAAAGAAGCGGAAATATTTAAGAATCCGCTTCTTTTTTATTTATTGGGAAGACATTTCAGCAAGATTGTTCGATAATCTGATCTTTTATACCAACGCTGGCTTTTATGAGCGCTGGCGATTGATATTTTTTTTAGCGAAGACTTGTACTGTGAACCTTTTATGCTGTCTTTTGAGAGAGATGAAGGGATTGATTGGCTTGGAGGCGTTTGTAGAGAAGCCCCGGACTTTTGAGCCGCGTAGGTTAAAAAGCCTCGTTTTTTAAAGGTGCATTAACGATAAAAATTTTTTGTTCTTGATTTTTCTTAACATTGTGTTAAATTGACCTTTGTATTCATTTTGGTGCTTCTAAAGCTTTTTATTGCTTCTAGAGGGATTAATTTAAAATTTTGAAAGTTATGTGAATAATTTTCTGCAGAGGTTTGTTTATTAGAGGCAAACCTTTTTTTTTATCTAAGTTTTAGATGTTTTCTTTCAGTGTGAAGCCTTTTTTTTAGAAAAAGGTAAGCGTCTTGATGATGACTCTCTTCTTTATTAATATATTGATTTATAATAATAAATAACCATTTTTTAACGTGAAGCGCGTTGCTGAATATAATAAAATTTCTCATCACCAGTTCTCTCATATTAAATCAATTAAAATTACTTGCTTGTACATCATAAGTGGTGGGTCGTGCATGTGGGTCAAAACTGTGCAAGAAAGGCATGCCTTTAATGAATTATCTCTTGAACTGAAGGCTGTCTGCAACATTGGGAGCTGGCAGAGTTTTGTGATGATGCCGGCTTTGTTCTTCCATAAGCGTAAACTTGTTTCTCTATAAGCGTAAAGATAAGGGGGCTGAATGGATTTTATACACTTCATGGGGGCTTTACCATTCCTTTACGGGCGGCGTTTTGCAAAATGGGTGTGACGAGCGTTGAGAGATCTTTCTTTAAAACAAGCGCGTGAATATGCAACACAAGTCTATTCCTTTTGGTGTGTTTTGTATTACGAAAAAAATTGATTTATAATAATGAGTTATCGTTGTGGATGTTGAACGAGAAAAACGAAAAGCTTCTCTTATTTCAAACTTTCTTATAGTCAATTAATTAAATGTACTCTTCTACGTTACAAAAAAGCACTGGATGTAAATAAAAATTCTTTTAAAAGTCGTAAAATGCTTCTTATGCACCCTTTTGATCGCTAGAATTTGTCGAAAAATTTTATGCTGCTCAATACAATAATAGGGCGGTTTATATCTATGATTTAAGTGAAAATAGGGGGATTTAGATGAAAAGGGAGGCGAGATTTTGATGACAGTTGTTGAAAACGTTATTGTATAATGCATTTTTTACAGATTTTCTGCTTTCTGTAAATATGCAAAAGCGTAAAAACGGAAATTTGTAAAAAAGGAAGCTGGGACTTTATGCGTGGTGTATGATTTTATCATGGCATGGAATGTGGAGAGAAGATTGGGGGGGTGGGGATGAAGAGTTTTATGAAGGGGAGGAGAAGTTTGGATGAAGAGGTGGGTGTGTTGACGAGAGAGGAAAGAGGGTGTGGGGATGAAGAGTTTTATGAAGGGGGGGAAGCTTGGATGAAGAGGCGGGTGTGTTGACGAGAGAGGAGAGAGGGTGTGGGGAAAGTTGTTTTTGAAGTGGGATTGACCGGTGCTTTGCGTGATCTTACTTTAGGGTGGTGAAGGGGCAAGAATATTTTAAAATAGGACGTATCTGTCGCGTTTGATGCAACATTATCCTTTGTGGTGTCGTGATCTGAAATCAGCAGGGGAATTGTAGAGTAAGAAGCTGTATTGTTGACAAACCTATGTTTACAAAGTGGTGCGGGGGGAATTTGAAAGTTTCGTTTGGCTGCTTTCTGTAAATGTGGAGAAGCATCAAAACGTTGATCCGTAAAATAAAAACGTATATCCGTAAAATGATGCGGAGGATTTATGCTTTGTGTGCGCTTTTGCTTAATCAGAAATCAACCATAAGATTGCTTTTTGTTTTTTCGGCTGGAGCTCTCTAAAATTTTTCAAAAGAGTGTGTTCTTTTTCGCTGTATGTTTCTTGATTGTGGTGTAAGAGAGTGTCTTTTGTGGGAAGATTTTCTTTTGTGGCAATGTCTGCATAAAAAAAGCTCATGGGAACTTGTAGTTTTTGGGAGATTTTGAGTAAACACCCTGCGCTTACACGATTGAAGCCTTTTTCGTATTTTTGGATTTGTTGAAAACTGACACCTAAATAGCTTCCTAATTCTTTTTGGGAAAGGCTCATTGAAATGCGTCTGTGGCGGATTCTTTTTGAAATGCGTCTGTGGCGGATTCTTTTACCTATCAGAATGTCGATAAAATTTGGATTTTTAGTTGGCACTTCAAGCCCCCCTCCGGTTGCGAGCGCCCTCGCATTGGTATTCCGGGAGTCTAAAAGTACTGAGCTTAATCAGCTTTTTGCTTTTAGTGCTTAAAGCACCTGGACATAGCAAAATCTCCCGGAATTCCGGGATACCCGCAATGCGGGATAAATTTATGTATTAAGCTTTCGGGCTTTTAGCTCCCTATTTGATCGTTGCGTGGACGATCAAATACACGTGCTTATCAATAAAGTAATTTCAGGAGATTGGCAAGAAAAATCAAAATAATCTCAAAGACTATAAGATTGGGTACTTTTTAAAAAAGTGCGAAATATGGATTATAAATCGCGTCTTTTGCTTAATCAGAAATGTCGATAAAATGTGGATTTTTGGTTTGCATTTCAAGCCCCCCTCCGGTTGCGAGCGCCCTCGCATTGGTATTCCGGGAGGTTGGATTCACTGAACTTAAACAGTCTCTTGTTTTTAGTGCTTAAAGCACTTGGACATAACAAAAGCCCCCGGAATTTCCGGGATAGCCATAATTGTTTATGTGTTAAGTTTTAAGGAATCCAACTCCTTATTGACCGCTGCGTAGACGACCAAAAAACACAGGCCAATTCATAAAGTAATTTCAGGAGATTGGCAAGAAAAATCAATATCCCATAAAATGGCGTGATTTGGAGGGGTGTGGAGTGCTGGTTTGAGTTTTACTTTTAAGGGGATATAGAATGGAATAATATTAATTGTTACTCTTTTGCTTAATCAGAAATCAGCCACAAGATTGCTTTTTGTTTTTTCGGCTGGAGCTCTCTAAAATTTTTCAAAAGGGAATGTTCTTTTTCGCTGTATGTTTCTTGATCATAGTGTGCGGCATGTGTTGAAAGATTTTCTTTTGTGGCAATATCTGCATAAAAAAAGCTTATGGGAACTTCCAGTTTTTGGGCGATTTTGAGTAAACACCCTGCGCTTACACGATTGAAGCCTTTTTCATATTTTTGGATTTGTTGGAAACTGACACCTAAATAGCTTCCTAATTCTTTTTGGGAAAGCCCCATGGCAATTCTTCTTTGACGGATTCTTTTGCCTATCAGAATATCGATAAAATTTGGATTTTTGGTTTGCACTTCAAGCCCCCCTCCGGTTGCGAGCGCCCTCGCATTGGTATTCCGGGAGTCAAAAATACTGAACCTAAATCAGCTTTTTGCTTTTAGTGCTCATCGCACCTGGACATAGCAAAAACTCCCGGAATTCCGGGATACCCACAAAAGTGGGATAAATTCATGTTTTAGGTTTCGGGTTTTTGATCCCCTATTGATCGTTGCGTAGACGACCAAAGTTACAGTATTCATTTATAAGGTAATTTCAGGAGATTGGCAAGAAAAATCAATATCCCATAAAATGGCGTGATTTGGAGGGGTATGGAGTGCTGGTTTGAATTTGACTTTTAAGGGGATATAGAATGGAATAATATTAATTGTTACTCTTTTGCTTAATCAGAAATCAGCCACAAGATTGCTTTTTGTTTTTTCGGCTGGAGCTCTCTAAAATTTTTCAAAAGGGAATGTTCTTTTTCGCTGTATGTTTCTTGTTCATAGTGTGCGGCATGTGTTGAAAGATTTTCTTTTGTGGCAATGTCTGCATAAAAAAAGCTCATGGGAACTTGTAGTTTTTGGGCGATTTTGAGTAAACACCCTGCGCTTACACGATTGAAGCCTTTTTCATATTTTTGGATTTGTTGGAAATTGACACCTAAATAGCTTCCTAATTCTTTTTGGGAAAGGCTCACGGCAATTCTTCTTTGACGAATTCTTTTGCCTATCAAAATGTCGATAAAATGTGGATTTTTAGCTTTCACTTCAAGCTCCCCTGCCGGTTGCGAGCGCCCTCGCATGAGTATTCCGGGAGTCAAAATACTGAGCTCTAGTCAGTTTTTTTGCTTTTAGTGCTTAAAGCACCTGGACATAGCAAAAACTCCCGGAATTCCGGGACACCCACAAAAGTGGGCTCATTTTACGCTAGAGCTTAGGGTTTTTGAATCCCTCTTGATCGTTGCGTGGACGATCAAAAAACATTTTTTAATTTGTAAAGTAATTTCAGAAGATTGGCAAATGAAAATAGTTTTTATTTATAAACTTTATTTTTTAATGAGAGGCTTTCCGCCTCTCAAACTCTCCGGAACGCTCACCAAAATCATGAGATCAGACCCGCGTTTAATGAGGGGACTAACAATCCTAGGTTCTTAAGGTCAAGGAGACCATTACATGGCGCCTAACGGCATCCTTGACCCCCAGAACTTAACGGCTTGTTTTGTCCCTCTCACGCGGCTCCGAAATCATGATTAGAAGGGGAGCTTATAGGGGGGTGATATCAGGCATATCAATTTATCAAGGTGTTTTTTAGAGTGTATGATGAGTATTTTAGGCTGGATTTTTTTGTCGCATTTGATGAAATAATCTCGTTTGAGGGTGGGTGATCTGAAGTGCTTGGGGGAGATTGGCTAGGCAAGAAGCTGGGGTAATACTATTGTTTATAGAGTGGTGCGGTGTGGAAGTTTCATTTGGCTTTATTCTGTAAATATGTAAAAGCGTAAAAACGGAAATGTGCAAAAAAGGAAAAGGCTTTATGTCGTTAGAGGCGTTGTGGTTAATGATACGCAATGTATAGGGATCGTGTTTCGAAGGTAGGAAAAGAAACATAAATGGAAGGAGTGGCTTAGAGGAAGCGTGTGAAGAGAGAGAAAATGGGGAAGGCTTTATGGGAAATGCGTAGAGTATGAAGTGTGGGGCAGTGAAGCATGTTGTGAATGGTGTGTGAAGAATGGAGAAGGTTTTTGAGAAAAGGAAGGGCTTCTGGCGTGGGGGAGTGGTGTTTATCTGAAGGGCGCATGTTTAAGGTGTGGAAGGTGAGGAAAAGTTGGAGAGAGGATGATTGTTCGTAAGTTGTGGAGGGATTAGTCAGAGGTGTTGGGAAAATGCTTTAGGGGAAAAAATTAGCGTAATTTCTTGTCACACTGAAACCAAAATCATCATAAAAATTGAAGGAAATTAGCGGGTAAAATTGGTGAAAAAAAAGTTTTTATTCTTAAGGTGTGGGATGACGTTTTTTGAGAACATGAGAGAGTAAACTTGAAAAACCTTTCCCTTTTTGTGGAATTTTTATTCACAAACTTAAGAAAATAGGATATGAACGCTGGAAATAACGCGCAGCTTAACAAAATATGTGCACTGTAAAGGAAATGTTTGTTTATGTCAAAAGAAGAAGTTTTAGAATTTTCTGGTATCGTTACTGAACTCTTACCTAACGCGATGTTTCGTGTGAAACTGGAAAATGATCATGAAATTATTGCTCATACCGCTGGTAGAATGCGGAAAAATCGTATACGGGTGTTGGCCGGTGATAAAATCATGGTGGAAATGACACCTTATGATTTGACAAAAGGGCGTATTACATATCGCTATAAGTAGCCTCGTGGGTGGCTTGCACTTTTTTCTAAAAGCTATCATATTATTTCTATTATTTTTTAACAGTTTTTTAGTTTGCTTTTCATGAGTGAAAAAAGGGGAGTGTTTGAAGAGCCTTGAAAAACTGTAAAATCGATGCGGAAAAAGGATAAGGAGATCAATAGCGCTTAAAAGGGAGGCTAAAGGGGCGCGCTTAAAAGGGGGTGAGAGGGAAGTCAATTGTGAAGGGGTGGAAATGAGAAATATAAGAGAGTGGGGGGAAAAACGTTTGGCAGATACTCTTACAGAAGAAATTCATTTGGTGCTTGCCTCCGCTTCGCCAAGGCGTTTAGCGCTCTTGGCACAAATAGGGATTGATCCCCAGCAGGTTTATGCAAGCGATATTGATGAAACGCCAAAATTAAAAGAACATCCTGCAAACCTTGCCAAACGTTTGGCAAAAGAAAAAGCACTGAAAGCCCAAAAAATTTTGCGCTGGTACAGTCAGAATGGTCAAGACGAGTTGCAGAATGGTCAAGAAAAATTACCTGGACAGAAAATGATTATCTTGGCGGCTGATACGGTGGTGGCTGTTGGGCGGACCATTTTCCCCAAACCAGAAAGCGAGGATGAGGCTTATGAATGTTTACGATACCTTTCTGGGCGTTCGCATAAGGTCTATGGTGCCATTTGTGCGCTCAATGAACGTGGAAAAATAACCGTAAAATTGGTTGAAAGTCGTGTTCGCTTTAGACGCTTAACCTCTGCCATGATGAAGGCTTACCTTGCTTCAGGAGAATGGCAAGGGAAAGCAGGTGGCTACGCTATCCAAGGAAAAGCAGGGGCTTTTGTTGTCCATATCACGGGTTCTTATTCTAATGTTGTGGGATTGCCTTTGGCTGAAACAGCCGATCTCTTGACCGCTTATCACTATCCACTTTTCACTCACTGGGCTGAACAAACGCATTAGAAAAACTTTAAGGTAAGATCAATGCAAGGTGAAAAGCAACAAAAAGAGAAAAGCAAAAATGAAAAAAAAGCAACAGAAGAAAAGTTAATGAAGAAGCCAATGACAAAGGTGTGCCAAGAACAAAAAGAGCTAAATTTGCAAAAAGAGACCCGTCCTCCGCATCCTTGTCCTATTTGTGGTCAGATGTCACAAAAATCTTCTTATCCTTTTTGTTCCACACGGTGCCGAGCTATTGATCTTAATCGTTGGCTTTCAGGCTCTTATATTTTACCACCCCCACCACAAGTAAGTGATGAAGAAGAATAAAGAGTTCTCTTGAGAAAAGAACGCTAAAGCGTTTTTTGTGTGGAAACTGAAGGGGAGGCGCGCGGGATTATCGTAAATGTATTTAAGAGCTGGATTAACGGCTTGCTTATTATCGTCATTCGCAAAGACGCAGATTAAGTTCAATCAACGATGGAAGTTTTAATACATATCTAAGACTTATCTCCAGAGGTTTTGTTTACCATGGATAATTATAAATTGCTTTGTTGCATGAAGGTCGATGGAGCTTTGTTGCGTGAAAGCTGTTGGTGCCTTTAGGGTATGAGGAAAAATTGGTCATCTAATCAGTATTGCTAACAAAAAAGAGGGGTGCGTGTTTTTGTGCAAAGAGACGGGGTAACAAAAAATAGCTTGTTGGTGCTTTGTTGCGTGAAAGTTGTTGGTGCCTTTAGGGTGTGAGAGAAAAATTGGTCATCTAATCAGTATTGCTAACGAAAAAAGAGGGGTGCGTGTTTTGGTGCAAAGAGACGGGGCAGTAAAAAATCGCTTGTTAGTGCTTTGTTGCGTGAAAGTTGTTGGTGCCTTTAGGGCGTGAGGAAGAATTGATCATCTAATCAGTATTGCTAACGAAAAAGAAGGGGTGCGTGTTTTGGTGCAAAGAGATGGGGCAGTAAAAAATCGCTTGTTAGTGCTTTGTTGCGTGAAAGTTGTTGGTGCCTTTAGGGTGTGAGGAAAAATTGATAGTTCAATCAGTATTGCTAACGAAAAAGAAGGGGCGCGTGTTTTGGTGCAAAGAGACGGGGCAGTAAAAAAATCGCTTGTTGGTGCTTTTGCTGGGTAATGGCGTGGTGTCATTTGGCGGTTGGATTGATTATATCGTGATTTTGACCGTATCTGTGTTCACGTGGAAAGCTGATCAATATGATGTCGCTTTTATTGGAGCGGCAACATTATTACCTGGTATCGTTCTGTCTAAGCCAATTGGAATGTTGGTAAGTCACCGTTCTATGATCCATTGGTTGCGGGCGTCACTGCTGTTACGGGCACTCTGTACTGTCGGTTTATTGATGGCGACGAGTCTGCAAGGATTTATTATACTGGCAGTTATTCGAGCGACATTCAACAGTCTAGCCATGCCTGCAATTTCCGTTCTCAGTGCAAATTCGGTGCCTGAAAACGGACGGACTCGTTACTATTCTGTGCTTAACATGATCAATAGCGCGGCAAAGATGATAGGACCTGCTTTGGGGAGTGCTCTGTCTGTACTTTTATCAGATACCTATACTTTATTGTTTTCTGGATTTTTGACATTGCTAGGCTTTATGGTGTTTTGTTGTCTTGGTGCACAACCTGTCTCGTCGCTCATGATAAAAACAGCGAATACCATAAAATCAAAGCAGAGGCTTTATGGGACAACTTGGTATGCCTATGTGGCGGTGATGTTTGTGTATTTTGCCATGATCTTTATGGTGAATAATCAGTTGCCGGTTATTCTTAGTGCAATGAAAATGAATAAACAGGCTCTTGGGATGCTGGTATCGGCTTCGGCAATCGGTAATTTTCTCTATGGATTTTGGAGTGTGAAACAATCAAAGTATAAACCCCTTACAGGCAAAATATCAGAGTTGTTAATGCCGGCAATGTCAACAATGATTGGTTTTGTCATGATCTCAGTGTGCTTTTTTTACTTTGATTTACTCCGTATTGAGACTTTGTTGCTCTGTTTTTTCCTTATTGGAATGGTTAGCGCTTACTTTTCCATATCTTCTAATGTTTATCTGGTAAGCAATTTCAATGAACAGATTGGATTGGCTTCCGGATGGGTGCAGTCTATACAAAATTTAGCTATGTTGGTGGCGCCGTTTGTTGGAGCGTTTGTTTTAGGTCACACTTCGGCTGGAAAATTGTTCCTTCTTTCTGGATTGAGTGGATTATTCTGTTTATTGGCTATCAGGATATTGCTGAACCGTTCTTTGTTAATTGTTCGATCTCAATGATTGGCTCATCAATAAAACAAATGTTTTAAATCATTTTTCTGAGATTTAGAGGACGTGGAGATAATCCAACATAGAGCAGCTTTTTTGACGTTATAGGTTTAATCTTTGATTTTTACTTAAACGCTCATATGTTTTTTTCGGGGCTTTGCCTTCTTGACACTGTTCTACCGTCTCGTAAACGCAATAGGGGGCATGGTTTTGAGTAACAATGTCATTTTTGTTTAACTCCGCTTTGCTACGAATAGTCAAACTTAAAAACTCAGTTGCCAATCCTTAATCAGCTTGACTTGAAGCAATAATGAAAACAGAAAACGAGGAGCTATAGTGTGAATTATCTTATATGCCGTAAAATATCATTCTTGGAGGTATGGTGATATCAGGTATGGGAAACTTTAGGCAGGGGGGTATGTTAATTGTTGCTCTTTTTCCTAATCAGAAATCAACCACAAGATTGCTTTTTGTTTTTTCGGCTGGAGGTCTCTAAAATTTTTCAAAAGAGTGTTTTCTTTTTCGCTATAGGTGTATTGGTCGTGGTGTAAGAGAGTTTCTTTTGTGGGAAGATCTTCTTTTGTGGCAATGTCTGCATAAAAAAAGCTTATAGGAACTTCCAGTTTTTGAGCGATTTCCAGTAAACATTTGGCACTTACACGATTTAAGCCTTTTTCGTATTTTTGGATTTGTTGGAAACTGACACCTAAATGGCTTCCTAATTCTTTTTGAGAAAACCCTATTGAAATGCGTCTGTGACGGATTCTTTTGCCTATCAAAATGTCGATAAAATGTGGATTTTTAGTTGGCACTTCAAGCCCCCCTCCGGTTGCGAGCGCCCTCGCATTGGTATTCCGGGAGTCTAAAAGTACTGAATCCGAGTCAGTTTTTTTGCTTTTAGTGCTTAAAGCACCTGGACATAGCAAAAACTCCCGGAATTCCGGGATACCCACAAAAGTAGGCTCAATTGTACGCTCGGATTTAGGGCTTTTAGTTCCCTATTGATCGTTGCGTGGACGATCAAAAAACATTTTTTAATTTGTAAAGTAATTTCAGGAGATTGGCAAGAGAAATGAAAATATTTTTGGATCTCAAGAATTATCCTCTTATGCTGTGAAAAAATGCTTTTTGAGGTTGATATCAGGCATATCAATTTCCGTATCTAGGTATGGGCGCGTGTGTGTTGAATATTTTAGGGGTGGGCTTGTTTGTAGCGCCTTTTGAAGCACTCTCCTTTGAGGGGGCGTGATCTGAAGCTTATATTTTAGAGGGATTAACGAATAATGTTGATTGTTGTGCTTTTGCTTAATCAGAAATCAACCACAAGATTGCTTTTTGTTTTTTCGGCTGGAGGTCTCTAAAATTTTTTAAAAGGGTGTGTTCTTTTTCGCTATAGGTGTATTGGTCGTGGTGTAAGAGAGTTTCTTTTGTGGGAAGATCTTCTTTTGTAGCAATATCTGCATAAAAAAAGTTTACGGGAACTTCTAGTTTTTGAGCGATTTTGAGTAAACATTTGGCACTTACACGATTTAAGCCTTTTTCGTATTTTTGGATTTGTTGGAAACTGACACCTAAATGGCTTCCTAATTCTTTTTGGGAAAGGCTCATTGAAATGCGTCTGTGGCGGATTCTTTTGCCTATCAAAATGTCGATAAAATGTGGATTTTTAGTTGGCACTTCAAGCCCCCCTCCGGTTGCGAGCGCCCTCGCATTGGTATTCCGGGAGTCTNCGGTTGCGAGCGCCCTCGCATTGGTATTCCGGGAGTCTGAAAACACTGACTTGACTCAGCTTTTTGCTTTTAGTGCTCATCGCACCTGGACATAGCAAAATCTCCCGGAATTCCGGGATACCCGCAAAAGTGGGCTCATTTTACGCTAGAGCTTAGGGTTTTTGAATCCCTCTTGATCGCTGCGTAGACGACCAAAATTACACTTTAAGTGATAAAGTAATTTCAGAAGATTGGCAAGAAAAATGAAAATAATCTCAAAGACTATAAGATTGGGTACTTTTTAAAAAGTGCGAAATATGGATTATAAATCGCGCTTTTACCTATCAGAATGTCGATAAAATATGGATTTTTGGTTTGCACTTCAAGCCCCCCTCCGATTGCGAGCGCCCTCGCATTGGTATTCCGGGAGTCTAAAAGTACTGAACCCTAGTCAGCTTTTTGCTTTTAGTGCGGAAACGCACCTGGACATAGCAAAAACTCCCGGAATTCTAAGGATACTCGCAAAAGTAGGTTCAATTGTACGCTAGGGTTTAGGGCTTTTAGTTCCCTGTTGATCGCTGCGTGGACGATCAAAATTACACTTTAAGTGATAAAGTAATTTCAGGAGATTGGCAAGAAAAATGAAAAATTTTCTATTCTGTTATACCGTAAAACGGCGCTATTTGAAGGAGGAGTGAAGAGCTTGAATATTCAGGGTAGGGCTTGATTTGTTGAGCCTGGTGAAGTGCTGTCTTTTTTGGGGGGGGAGACTGTAAGGTACTAGGCAAAAAGCTGGGTTCGTTTTCAGAACAGTGTTTACAGTGCAGCGCGGGGTGGTGATGTGGAAATTTTATTTGGCTGACTTCTGTAATAACGTAAAAGCGTTAAAACGTATATCCGTAAAATGATGCGGGGGATTTGTGCTTTGTGTATACTTTTATTTGGCGTGGAATGTGGTGAGATAAATGGGGGAATGCATTTGTGAGTGGAGCGGGGAAAGCTGGGATGAAAAGGGGTGTTAAATGCATTTTCTGGAGAAGAGTATGTGGAGAATATTTGGAGGAAGGGCTTATTTGTCTTGTCTGATGAAACAGCATTTTTTGATATGTGGGATAGCCATATGAAATAATCAGCAGGGGAATCTAATAGACAAGAAATCAGATTTTTGCAGAGCAGTGTTTACAGAGCAGTGCGTGGGGTGAATCTTTCGTTGGCTGTTTTCTGTGAATGTGTAAAAGCGTAAAAATGTGAATCTGTTAAAGTGAAGAGGAGGATTTATGGATTTATGCATTGTGCGTGTTTTGGTGGCACGTTGGGTTTTTGCATGGATGGGGTGAGATAAATGGGGAGAGAACGAGCTTGTGAATCGAGGAGGGAAGCTGGAATGAAGAGTGCTGTAAGTCGTAAATGTTTGATGGGAGAGAAAAAGGAGTGCGTGGAATGGGAGAGTGCCTATGGACAAGGGGGAGGGTGTGGATAAGAGGTGGGGGTAGTTTAAAGGGATGCGTGAAGGGATGGTGTGAGGGTGATAGAAGAGGGAGGGTGAGGCTTTTATTAAAGGGTGCTGTGGTTTTGAAAGGGGGTGAGAATGGAGAAAATACGCTGGAAAGTATGATGATGAGGTGAGCTAATTTTGGGGGCACGTTGGGTTTTTGCATGGATGGGGTGAGATAAATGGGGGGAGAACGAGAGCTTGTTAATCGAGGAGGGAAGCTGGAATGAAGAGTGCTGTAAGTCGTAAATGTTTGATGGGAGAGAAAAAGGAGTGCGTGGAATGGAGAGAGTGCCTATGGACAAGGGGAGGGTGTGGATAAGAGGCGGGGGTAGTGCAAAGGGATGCGTGAAGGGATGGTGTGAGGGTGATAGAAGAGGGAGGTGAGGATTTTATTAAAGGGTGTTGTGGTTTTGAAAGGGGGTGAGAATGGAGAAAATGCCCTGGAAAGTATGGTGATGTGGTGAGCTAAAAGGGATGAGAGCAGGGCTCGAAAAAATAACTGGGAAAGGGAGCCGTGGTGGGGAAATGAAAAAAAACTTTCTCACCCCCAGTTGTTTTCAAAGGGGAGTGAGGGGCTTATCAAGAAGAAAAAAGCTAGTTTCTTTTCATAATCTTCCAAGTTTTTCCATCAGACATATACATAATCTTTTGACCTGTGGTTATCTTTTGTGTGCCGTGAGTGGTGTGAAGCGTAGAACTGAAAGCCGCTAGATGATCTATAAAGATTGATTTCCACTTAAATGAATCAGGAGATGGCAAAAAGATATTGGGTGCCCAAGAACGATTTTTTGAACGAATAACGACAAGCTCTTTTTGTTTCAAAACGTTAGAAATTGTTTCTGCAGACAGATCTTTCTCATTGGAAATTTGTATTTCTGGTTTAGTAGTAGGCGAGGCTAAACCTCCAAAGTCGCTTATACTTGTCATGCAAAAGTTGGATGTACATGATGTTTGGATGAGGTCAGAATCTTGACACTTTCCTTGATTAGAAGCTTTCAGACTCCCTTCGTGTAGCTTGTTTTGTTTTATGCCTTGAGGCTCAAAAAAAATCGAACTTTGCGGACTTAAATCATAACAGGAGGAGAGATGTCTCTTCCAACGAGAATGGTCTTCAACAAAACTTGAAGATTTACGGAGTTGTCCAAATGTATTTGGTACTTCTATGGTCCCAATATTCACTTTTTTACCCGTTATAAAATCGACTACTGTCGCTGTAACTAGATTTCCATTTTTTTCAACATATAATCGATATCTGCGTCCCATCTCCCATGGAAAGTTAATTTCACATCGTACTCCTGAACCTTCCTGAGTAAAATGCTTACATGTATTACCCTTCCATCCCGTTGCATTCCAGATAGAAAAATGAATGGTACGGCCGCTCCTGTTGAAAAAACCAATTTGTCCACTTTTTCCATTTTGGAATTCAAATTTATTTCCCCAGAAATAGATGGAGTTAGGCCCACCATCGTAATTTACTTGCTGGGTGAACACAAATAGATCAAATGATGCATTTTTAAGCCATTCATGCTCTATTGTAATAACTTTGCCGGCAAAAATGGCATAGCTTGGTTTACTTATCAGAAGGAATAAAAGTATTAAAATAACCTTTTTTACAGTATGGTACATACTAAAATCCTCTATCTTAATAAAAATAGTGTAACTTTATAAGTATTAAAGCACATATTCAATGTTTTGTTAAGTAAAATTAGAGAAAATACTTTAATGTTTACTCTAAACTATATGCTGTAAAGACTACTTTGTTTAAAGTGTTTTTGCATGCTCCTTTTCTGCTGTTCAAATTTAAGTTTAATGGTGGAATTTAGGGGTGATGGTTTAAAAAGGGGAGTGATGATGGGGGGGTATGAGAAAAGTTGCGGTTTTTATTTAAAATGATAGCGTATTTTTTTTCTCCCTCTTGCTATGAGGCTTGTAGAAACCCATATTCTTTTTAGCACTATGGTTCTTCTTCTTGCTGCTTTTTTCGCGGTGTTTTTTAGAGGCTGGATAATCCTTTCTGGATGTTTCTTTTGTGGAATATTGGAGAGGTTAAAGTGTGGTGATGGCTTGAGATTTAAGGAAAAAAAATGAACTTGGAAAAATATAGCGAACGCGTGCAGGGTTTTTTACAATCAGCACAAAATAGCGCTCTTGCTTCTGATCATCAGCAGTTTTTGCCGGAGCATTTCCTGAAAGTGTTGTTAGACGATTCTCAAGGATTGGCTGCATCGCTTATCCAAAACGCTGGTGGTGATCTTACTCTTATTCAAAAGGCGCTAAAAGAAGCACTTGATGCTTTGCCTAAAGTGCAGGGAGGAAATGGACAGCTCTATCTTTCGCAGCCATTGGCAAAAGTTTTCGCGCTGGCTGAGGATATTGCGAAAAAAGCCGGTGATCAGTTTGTGACCGTGGAGCGCATGTTGCAAGCGCTGATCATGGAAAAGACCGCAAAAACAGCCGATATTTTAACAAGTGGAGGATTGACCCCGCAAGCGCTTAATCGGGCAATTAATGCGCTGCGGAAAGGAAAAACAGCAACAAGCCCCCATGCTGAAGGACAATATGATGCCTTGCAAAAATATGCCCGGGATCTCACAAAAGATGCCCGTGAAGGAAAACTCGACCCTGTGATTGGGCGGGAAGAGGAAATCCGCCGCACTATTCAGGTGCTTTCACGGCGGACCAAAAATAATCCCGTGTTGATTGGTGAGCCTGGGGTGGGGAAAACAGCTATTGTGGAAGGGTTAGCTCTGCGCATTGTTAATGGCGATGTGCCTGAAACTTTGCGGGATAAACAGCTTCATGCGCTGGATATGGGAGCGCTTATCGCTGGTGCAAAGTATCGTGGGGAATTCGAAGAGCGCCTTAAAGCGGTGCTGGCAGAGGTGCAAGCCGAAAATGGACAAATTATCCTCTTTATTGATGAATTGCACAATCTTGTTGGCGCTGGAAAATCTGACGGTCCTATGGATGCTTCTAACTTGTTAAAACCTGCTCTTGCACGCGGAGAACTCCATTGTGTGGGCGCTACTACGCTCGATGAATATCGAAAATATGTCGAAAAAGATGCTGCTTTGGCACGCCGCTTCCAGCCTGTCTTTGTACCTGAACCCTCTTTGGAAGATACTATTTCTATCTTGCGCGGTATTAAGGAAAAATATGAACAACATCACAAAGTGCGCTTGGCTGATAGTGCTTTGATTGCGGCGGCGCGTTTGTCTAACCGCTATATTACGGATCGCTTCTTGCCGGATAAAGCGATTGATCTGATCGATGAAGCGGCGGCGCGTTTGCGCATGCAGGTCGATTCAAAGCCGGAAGAACTCGATGCTGTTGATCGGCGTATTTTACAGTTGAAGATCGAACGGGAAGCTTTGAAAACAGATGTCGAGCCAACAGCAAAAGAACGGTTGGAAAATGTGCAGGAGGAACTCAAAACATTGGAACAACAGTCCGCTGAGATGACAAGTGCTTGGCAGGCTGAGAAACAAAAATTAGGGCATGCTGCTGATTTGAAAAAACAACTCGAAGAAGCCCGTAATGCTTTGGCTATTGCACAGCGTGATGGACAATTCCAACGCGCTGGAGAGCTCGCTTATAGCGTTATCCCTGAACTCGAAAAACAATTGAGTATCGCGGAAAATGATGACCAACAAAATCATCTCGTTGAAGAGACGGTCACTGCTGAACATGTGGCGCGGATTGTTTCGCGCTGGACCGGTATTCCTGTTGATCGAATGCTGGAGGCAGAACGGGAGGCGCTGTTGCGGATGGAAGATGAAATTAGCAAACGTGTGATTGGGCAGGGAGAGGCTGTTCAAGCTGTTTCTCGCGCTGTACGTCGTGCGCGTGCAGGGTTGCAAGATCCTAATCGGCCGCTTGGCTCTTTCATGTTTTTGGGTCCTACTGGTGTGGGGAAAACCGAATTAACCAAAGCTCTTGCCGCTTTTCTTTTCCAAGACTCCAATGCCATGTTGCGCATCGATATGTCGGAATATATGGAAAAACATGCTGGGGCGCGGCTGATTGGGGCACCTCCTGGATATGTTGGATATGAAGAGGGTGGGGTGCTGACCGAGGCTGTACGTAGAAGACCTTACCAGGTCATTCTGTTTGACGAAATTGAAAAAGCACACCCTGATATTTTTAATCTCTTGTTGCAAGTGCTCGATGAAGGACGTTTGACCGATAGTCAAGGACGTACCGTTGATTTTCGTAATACCTTGCTGATTATGACTTCTAATCTTGGTGCTGAGTTTTTAACTGCTTTGCCTGAAGGGCAAACAACCGATCAGGCAAAAAATGATGTTATGAATGTCGTTAAAGCGGCTTTCCGTCCTGAATTTTTAAACCGTATTGATGAGATTATTCTCTTTCAAAGGCTGCAACGTCACGATATGGAAGCTATCGTTGATATCCAGATACAACATTTGCAAAATTTGCTCAATGAACGCAAAATAACTTTGCAAATCGAGCCAGAGGTGAGAAAATTTCTTGCCGATAAAGGCTATGATCCGCTCTATGGTGCGCGTCCGCTTAAACGGATTATCCAAAAAGAAATTCAAGACCCACTGGCGGAAAATATCTTATTTGGAAAAATTCACGATGAGACAACGGTGAAAATTACAAAACAAGGAGATCGGTTGGAATTTTTGCCTGAAGATTAAGTTTGGAAAAATTCATGGTATAAAGGGCGGTGATAATCCTATTATGCGATAAAACACCGCTCTTTGAAGCGTGCTGATTTAGAAAGATCACGATGAGACAAGCGGTATTTTATTGCAAAGCAAAGGGAGTGGCTGGTGTTTTTGCATGTTAAATCAGCGTTTTCGAATATCGTAGGATTCTTTTACTTCTGTTTGTCGTGAAAACTATTTTCTTGCAATGTTATAAGTGAAGTCACAAGCGGGATTGCTTTATTGCTTTATTGCTTTGTGCGTTAAAGAGAAATGCCGTTTATCCGCCGTAAAACATTGCTCTTTGAAGGGGTGTGGGGAGCTGATCTGAATTTGACTTAAGGATGTTTTGTTGTTTGATATATTAACAAATAATGTTGATCGTTGCGCTTTTGCTTAATCAGAAATTAGCCACAAGATTGCTTTTTGTTTTTTCGGCTGGAGTTCTCTAAAATTTTTCAAAAGG
>NZ_JBHIMJ010000085.1:0-6347 GCF_042194035.1 Bartonella sp. OC16QHHD
CAATCCTTCTGAGAATAATTGTGAAGATATCTCTGAAGAAATTGCAGAAGCATATGTAAAAGAAAATATCGAACATCTCCACGAGGAGAGTAAAGTTCATGACTTTGTACTCGAAAGTGATGCTTACCAAGAACTTTTAGACGAGATCGCAGACGAAAAATATAATGATGAGATTTACGGTACTTATGAACAACAACACCGTTTGCGTCCTTGTGATGTGCTTTAAAAATTCTAAAGGGCGCTTTTAAAAGCGCCTCCCTTTTTCCCATCAATAATTGATTAGAGTAAACTTATGACCACACATGATACTCATATTCATAGTGAAGGATATCTCACGCCTGAAAACGAGGTAGACAACAAAATCGGTTATGTCCAAATGGTCAATGCCCATGTAATGCATAGGTACTTACATTTGAAACAAGATTTTTCCACTTGGTTTAATGATTGTGTTGAGAAGCTTGATCTAAAAGAAGGCGTGGATTTTGTTTTTACAAAACAAGAATGGAACAGACAGAAGATTTGTCCAAAATCTGAAATAGAAACAGATAAAACCGATAATCATTACTTCAAAATTCACGCAGCAAGGAAAATTGCTCAAGCAGAACGTCATAGAAACTATGGCAGAATATTATATCAAACCTTGTGTTTTTCTTAATTAAGGGGGGTGATGATGCAAAACTTTATTACAATATCTGAAAACAATTTTCAAAACACAACAGTTCAAACGATGTCTAGTCGTGAAATTGCAGAGTTATGCGGTAAGCAACATGCGCATATTATGCGTGATATTCGACAAATGTTAGGAGAATTATATCCTGAAGGGGGTCAATCCAAATTTGGATCCACCTATTTAGATAAACAGGGTAAGCCCCAAAACTGTTACAACCTCCCTAAGCGTGAATGCCTTATCTTAGTTTCCGGTTACAGCATGACATTACGTGCTAGGATTATAGACCGTTGGCAAGAATTGGAAAAGCAAGCAGCAATACCACAAATCGACTATTCAAGTCCAAAGGCTATGATTGGCTTTTTGAATTACCTACAAGGTCAAATAGATCAAAAAGACACCATCATTGAAGATTTAACACCAAAAGCCATGGCTCTTGAAAGCTTACAGCGTCATAATGGACTCTTTGGTCTTACAGAAACCGCTAAAATACTCGAGATGCAACCAAAACAATTCATTCAATTCTTACAGCAAAAAGGTTGGGTTTACAGACGAGCAGCAGGTGGAAATTTGCTACCGTATCAAGACAAAATCCAAAAGAAACTTATGGATTGTCCAACCATCACACTTCAAACCGCAAGTGGAATAGAAAAAGTCATTCCTTGCGCAAAAATCACAGCAAAAGGAATTGGTGTGCTGTCTCAAGAGCTTAAAAGACAAAGCATGCATTAAGAGGAGGTTATCATGATAAAAAAGAAATACGAACTGACAGACGCAACAATCGAAGTTAATGGCAGAACTCTCCACCGCATTCGCGCCTTACGAGACTTTGGAAACGTCGAGAAAGGCGATTTAGGGGGGTTTATAGAGCATGAGGGCAATTTAAGTCACGAAGGGGATTGCTGGGTTGGTGATAATGCATGGGTTTATGAAGGCGCCCGTGTTTATGATGATGCACAAATTTCTGATAATGTTCAAGTTTTTGGTAATGCAGAAGTTTACGAGGGTATACATTTTTATGGATATATAGAAGTTTACGGTGATGTACGTGTTTTTGGTAACTGCGATGCTATATACATTACCAATGATGCAGGTGCTTATGGGTATGTTGATAATACTGACCTCACCTCAACTAGAGAACAAACCAAATGAAAAAATACGACCGACTAATCTTATAGTATCTCTATAAGCCGTTTCTAACACCGAAAAACCAACTTTTAAACACCAGCGTGATTCACGCCACGGGGGAATTGCGCTCAAATAGGAGGAAATCAAGATGAGTAAACAAAACACTAACCTAACAGAAATTGAAGAAACGCATCACTTAGCGGTTAAACAAACTGCTATGGAACGTATTTTAAACAGAGCCTTAGAAAATGACGTCGATATGGATCGTCTCGAGCGTCTCATTGCCTTACGAGAAAAAGAAATAGAACGACAAAACTACGAAAGATTTGCCAGTGATCTTTCGAATATGCAAATAGAATATCAAAAAATACAAAAAAACTCTACAAACACCCATACAAACAGCCAATATGCAACCCTTGACCAGTACATTGATGCTGTAAAAAACACTCTTGCAAAACACCGATTTGCTTTGTTTTCTCGTATCAAAGAACAGAGTTCAGACAATATAATTATAGAAATGACTTTGACGCATCCGTCTGGAAATAAAATCTCAACAGAAGGAAAGTTTCCTTATGACACTAAAGGATGCAAATCAAATATACAATCGGTTGGTTCTGCAATCACATACGCACGCAGATATCTGTTAGGCATGCTTCTTAATGTCGTGAGTGAAGATGATGATACAGATGGAAACCCGCCTATTAAAAAGGCTTTTCCACAACAGATCAATGAAATCAGAAGACTTGTCGTACAAACCCAAACAGAAGAAGAAAAAATACTTGCTTATGTCAACGTCAAAAAGCTCGACGATATGTCTGAAGGACAAGCACAAACGGTATTACATCTTTTGAAAGATAAACAAAACAGGCAAAAGGCAGAAACAGATTCTACTATACAAGATGCCGATATAGAAACGCCACACGAACAGGGAACGGCGGTGTGAGATGGAACAAAGAACAGCAGAATGGTTTCAAGCGCGCTTAGGAAAAGTCACTGCTTCAAACGTTTACAATATACTCAGTAAGACAGCAAAAGGTTTTCCTACAAGCAAATATGAAGACTACAAAATCAAACTCATGACAGAACGCTTAATAGGGGAAATAAGCCAATCTTATACAACACCTGCTATGCAATGGGGCATTGAACATGAAGAGAATGCCTTGAGAGAATATGAATTCATTTATGACGCAGAAGTCACAAGATGCGGGTTTATCCCCCACCCAAAAATGGAAATGGCGGGGGCTAGTCCTGATGGGTTCATTGGAGAGGACGGTTTAATCGAAGTCAAATGCCCACAATCAACCACGCATTTGCGCTTCTTTATATATGACGAAATCAAGCCTGAATATATCGCACAAATGCAATTCCAAATGGCGTGCACAGGACGCAAATGGTGTCATTTCATGAGCTATAATCCAAACTTTGTAGGCAGATCTACTGGTTTGAGAATGAAAATCAAACGCATCAACCGTGATGAGCAATACATTGAAGAGATTAATAAAGCTGTCGAAATCTTTTTAGGGGAAATAGAACAAGAGATGCAAAAGATTTTGGCAAAAGCTGCTTAAACATATGGGGGTGCTCTCTCCTCCCAGCACCCCCACCCTTTCCTAACACTTTCAACACATGCGTGATTCACGCCACGGGTGGATTGTACGCAAATCAAGGAAATAAACCATGGAAAATAAATATGAACTGACTGATGAAACAACTGAGATTGAAGGTAAAACTCTCCACCGCATTCGTGCATTGAGAGATTTTGGGGACGTCAAGAAAGGTGATCTTGGAGGCTATATCGAGAAAGAAGACAACCTATCACATCATGGTAATTGCTGGATTGGGGATTATGCCAAGGTTTATGATGATGCTAAGGTTTACGAAAATGCACATGTTTACGGTTATGCACATGTTCACGACAATTCTCGTATTTATGGCAAAGCAGAAGTTTTCGATGAACCATGCATTTACGGTCATGCAGAAGTTTACGGTGATGCATATATTTGCGGTGAACCTAGCGTTTTTGATAATGCAGAAGTTTATGGCAATGCACAAGTTTACGAAGAGCCACACATTTACGATAGGGCGCGTGTTTACGGCAATGCGCAAGTTTACGGTGATGCGCATGTTTACGGTCATGCAAAAATTTACGGTGAAGCATGTGTATGTTGGGACGACTGGATTGATGGCGATAAAAGAATCTCAACTGGAGAAAAGACCAGATGAGAAAATACGAACGACTAATCTTATAGTATCTCTATAAACCAGCTTCTAACTCCACAAACAAAATTTCAACACATGCGTGCTTCACGCCACGGGTGAATTACATCTAAAATGAAGGGGAATAAACATGCCACACCGCCCACCTACTATCACGCAACCAGCTATTGCTCGTGCTTTACGAGAAGCTAAAAAACAAGGATGCGAACTCATAGAAATCAAACCTACAGGGGAATTATTAATTCATATCAATAAAACCATAACACCAACAACGACAGATAATACTTATAGCATCAACGATTTTCCACCACTTGAAAACGAGCAAGAAGAATACAGCACCAATAAATCTTGCCCCTCTGTCGACGGTATAAAGTTTTAGCCATGCCAAAACGCCGTCCACCGCATCTTGTTCGTGAACGTACACGCCATGGTAAAGTTATATGGTATGTACGTATTGGTCATGGACCACGGTTTCGGATTGAAGGAACCTATGGAACGCAAGAGTTTGTTGATAATTATACGCTGGCTATTAAACAAGCTCAAAATGGCTCCTCCAANTCTTGAAGCCGTAGATAGAAGGCGAGAGACCCCCGCGGCGGCAAGACATTTTTTGACCTCTTTAAACGGTCTCTTTAATTGGGCGGTTGATAATGCCCTTTTAAATAGAAATCCTGCCTTTAATATAAAAGCACCAAAATCTTTAAACAGTGAGGGATTACTGCCATGGCTAGAAGAGGACATAGACAAATATTATCACCGTTGGTCATATGGTACACATGAACGCGTCTGGATTGATGTTCTTCTTTATACAGGCTTGCGTCGTGGTGATGCCGTTCGTATCGGCTGGAAAGACGTAAAAGATAATATCATTTATCTCAAAACAGAAAAGAGCCAATTTAAAACAGATGTTTTTCTTCCTATTTTACCAGAACTAGAGGAAACCCTTAAAATTGGTCCCATAGGTAATGAAACATTTATTTGTGGTAAAGGTGGAAATAAGCTTGTCAAAGAAAGTTTTGGCAACCTCTTTCGTGAAGCATGTAATGCGGCGGGTATTAAAAAATCAGCGCACGGATTGCGAAAATTAGCAGCAACACGTGCAGCCAATGCTGGTGCGACAGTTTCGCAAATGAAAGCGCTTTTTGGCTGGACAGAAGATAAAATGGCATCTCTTTATACCAAAACAGCCGATAGAAAACGCCTTGCAATAGAAGCCATTAAAAAACTTCAAAAAGGTTAGAGCAACGGGCGGAAGCTAAAAAACTAAAGCCCCGTCAAAATTATAAACGAAATCAAAGCGACGTTTGATGTGCTTCAGAAACCAGAGGAGAAATAGGTGGTTGTGTCTGTTGCATTGTTTGCCATAAATTATAATTTGTTTGCATATCCAGCCAAAATTTCGCTTTACTAAAACCAGCTAGTTCTAATTTCACTGCAAGTTCGGTACTCATAGAGGCATGTCCGTTAATCACTCTTGATAGAGAAGCTCTTGTCATATGGAGATGATTAGCTAACTTTTGTATTGTTATCCCCATTTCGTCTAAGAAAGCTACTTTTAGAACTTCGCCCGGATGTGCGGGGTTATGCATCATTATTTTCGTTCCTTTCATCAATGGTAATCTTGATAATCAACAAGCTCCACATCTGTTCCTATAAAGCGAAAAGTAACACGCCAATTTCCATTCACCCATATAGAATAGTATCCTGTAAGTTCACCTTTAAGAGGATGCATTTTAAAGGCAGGTGCTTTCAACATTTCGGGCGTGGTAGCACTTGTTAAAGCCGTTAAGATAACGCGTAATTTCTTTACGTGATCTGGTCGAATAGCTTTTGTGGAACCTGTTGTATAAAATAATTTTAAGCCCTTATGTCTGAAACTCACAATTGCCATTAGCACCCCTTATCGTATACTATTACTATACGATTTATAAAAATAAGAGTCAAGTAAGATACTGGAAAATCTGATTACATATTTGGATAAAATGATTGAGAATAAGCTATAAAAAAGTTCGGGATAGACATAAAAATAAGTTAATAAAATCAATGGAATTAAAATTCCCTTACCTTTATATAAGTTATTGATTGCATATAAATGTAGCATTCCCACCCCCTCCGCCACAGCATTTTTATCATGCTATAACTTTTTGTGTATGTATGTAGCTTGCCTGTAGCTTGCCTGTAGCTTGCCAGCAGGTTTTGTATATTTTGACACTAGGTTTTGTACCAATTTATTTTTTCTCAAAGAGTTTTTAAGGGTGTAGCTTGCCAGCAGGTTTTGTATATTTTGCCACTAGGTTTTGTACCAATTTATTTTTTTCAAAGAGTTTTTAAGGGG
>NZ_JBHIMJ010000017.1:0-2146 GCF_042194035.1 Bartonella sp. OC16QHHD
TGTAAATGTTTGATGCGGTGACTTTACCCAAGCGCGCTTGGAACCATTCTGCTGTTCTTTGTTCCATCTCACACCGCCGTTTGTTGCTCTTGTGATGGGAGCGATTGTAGAGCTTTTTCTTTTTGAATATTTTTTCTTCTTTCCAAATGCCCCAAAACCAATTCTGCTTTTTTACAAGACATATCTGTTAGTTTTTCTGCTTCTGCAAAATAAAGAAGACTACTTTCATTTGTCCCTGTTTCTTTAATTAATTCTTCGATTTGCTTTATCTGTTTAGAGGAAACTTTTTGATTATTTGTATCGCCTTCTTTGGTTTGCGGTTGACCATCTATATCGTCTTCTTTACTTGCTACATTAAGAAGCATGCCTAACAGGTATCTCCGTGCGTAGGTAAGTGTGGAACTAACTGATTGTATGTTATTTTTAGAGCCTGTACTGTCAATTGGAAATGTTCCTTCTGTTGAGATTTGATTTCCTGAAGGATGAGACAGAATTATTTCTATGGTAACGTTTTTTTCTGTTTAATGTTTAATATAGTTGTATTTTGCAAGCCCGTCCTTTACAGCATCAATGTACTGATCAAGCATAGCGTATTTGCTGTTTGTATGGGTGATTGTAGAGTTTTTTCAATATTTTGATATTTTGTTTGCATAGCCGAAAGATCACGGACAAAGTTTTGGCGCTCTTGTCGTTCTATTTCTTTTTCTCTTAAATCAAGAAGACGCTTTAAGCGGTCAATACTGACGTCACTTTCTAAGGCTTTATTTAAAATACATTCCATAGCAGTTTGTTCGACGGCTAAATGATGTGTTTCTTCAATTTCTATTAGGTTAGTGTTTTGTTCACTCATTTTGATTTCCTCCATTACGCGCAATTCACGTGTAGCGTGAATCACGCATGTTTTAAAAGGCTGGTTTGGCTGTTAGAAAGGGCTTATACGCTCTGTCTTTTCCTAGGGATATGTTCTCGGCTTTTCTATTATAACTAATATGTGTATATTGCTCTTTGGTATTCTTTTTTAGTTTGTGTATTGTTTCTTATGTTACATACACGCAGTTTAATAAACATATCTATTTACACACTACAGTGCTCAGTTAAAAAGCTATAGTAAAATTTCCGATTTTATAAAACTGTTCAGATTACGTTGTCTCTTCTCAACGTTCATAGATGCAATCAACAAGAGCATAAAAAACTATCGTGGGTTGCTTGATTTTAAAGAACATGACCTCTAGGTGTGAAGAAAGATGGACTAAGTATTTTTAAAGATGCCCTACTTGCTCTAGAGGTGAAATATGTGGGATTGGGCTGTTATGCCGAGCTTGCCACAAATCATACTTTTGTTGCAATTTAAGCCAGAATTCCGCATCATTTAAACCCGCTTTTTCTAACCGTAAAGCTAAATTAATGCTAATCGCTGCATGACAGTTTAAGACGCGGGATAAAGTTAAACGTGCAACACCAAGACGATTTGCAGCTTCTGTTACTGTTAACCCTAATTCATCAAGCAATTCTTCTTTCAAAATGCCGCCAGGGTGTGGAGGATTGTACATCATAATAACACCTCAAAACTCAATGGTAATCTTGATAATCAACCAGTTCAACGTCTGTCCCAATGAAACGAAAGGTAACACGCCAATTTGCATTGACACGCATTGACCAGTAACCTTTTAAATCGCCCGTAAGCGCATGTAGACGATACGATTTAAGAGTAACTTGTTCAGGCGCGGATATTGTATCTAAAATTACTAAAATGTTTGCTAATTTTTTAGCATGCGCGGGTTGTATGCCTTTGCAGACTCCTCGTTCAAAGAATAATTTCAATCCTTTATGCTTAAAACTAACGATTGCCATATATACCCTCTTGATACTATACACCATGCATTTATGTCAATTGATTATTTATCAAAGGGCGCCTTAAAACATAATTTTATATGTTAAAAAACAATAATATCATTTTGAAATAATTGAAAAAATAAGAAAATCATGCTAGGATTTTGTATGTATTAAAATACAAATTTAAGGTAAGAAAAAACATGCTAAATAAAGTGATGTTAATCGGACGCCTTGGTGCTAATCCCGAAAGCAAAACAATGAATTCTGGAGCAGAAATAGTCAATTTTAGTATAGCGACTTCTGAGAGCTATAC
>NZ_JBHIMJ010000076.1:0-2329 GCF_042194035.1 Bartonella sp. OC16QHHD
TGGGCACGTGCCCAAGATTTACAAGCATCAATAGAAAGCAAAACACGTGTTCAAAAGTATAGCTACAATATACGTATAGTCTGGCATTTGGCTTGTTTAGCATTGACAGGTCAAATTGATGTTCTGAAATCTTATCAAAATTTTTTAGAAGCCGGTAAGATTTCTGAGATTTTGGATGACCGTGAAGTAGAGAGATATATTAACCATGCCGTTCAATTTGCTGAAGAATATCTGAAAATCCTTAATGAGCGAAAAGCTATAGATGATCGTCTTAGTTTACAAGATTTGTCTTTTCTTAATACAGTTTCTGAAGACTTAAAAAGGATGGACTGGACAGTCTATCGTGATAAAAATTACAATTGCAATGCTTATTTTATAACGAAAGATCGTATCATTAATATAGTGTACGACCTTGATAAAAAAGGAGAGACACCATTTGTTACCTTCAAGGTTTCTCTTTCAACACTTGGTTTTTCTACAGCTTATCGATCTATTTTCATCAATACTCCCCAATATACCGTTCTTAAAGAATCAGAAGAAGTTTATGCAGTTTCTAGTACTGAATTGGATGAAGGCAAGCTGAAACAGATCAGTGCGGATATTTTGTGCTGGGCTGATCGACAAAATGTGAATCAAATCATCTATGATTATGCGGCTTTGTCCCCAGACAGTGAATATGATTTTGCGAAGTTGCACCTTATTGCACTTATTCTTATTGGGGATGTTGAAAAACTCAAATTTTATAAGGAAAGTTTGAAGGATAAAAACTTTTCAGCTTTGATAAGGGAAAACATAGCACATATTATTGATAACGTCCTTGCTCTTGCACGCCGTTATCGGACTGGTTTTCCTAAAAACGCTCCGATTTTAAGCTTGGATCCGCAAACAGCATCTGTTGCTTCTAAAACAACTTCTGTTGAAGTGGCAGAGGAAGTGGATGAAGCGGATGACACTGATGATCGTCTCACCATGGAAAGTGCTCATGCACTTTTAAAAAGTCTAGGCTGGTCAACCGAGAAAATCAATGAGAATGACCATATGGCAAGCTATCAATTGGCTGATCGTGAAGTAGACATTCTTTATAACGACGAAATTGCCAAAGATTACCCACAATTTGATAGCGCCTTTATGATTAGCACGGGCATTCTTTCCACCGCTTGTAAATTCATTGATCCTACCCACACGGAAGATATTCCAGATATACAGCTTAATTTTGAAGCAAAGGGGTTAGAAATCTTTGAACCAGAAGTTACTGCGGATCGCTTAAAGCAAGCACTTGATGACGCGCTAAAATGGGCGGTAACAGACATTGACCTTTCTGAAAGACTTCGCTCTGATTATGGCGCTGCTCCTTGGGAAAAAAGCACCACGTCTGAAGCAAACGATGCACATTATGCTTTACTTCATCTTGGCGCTCTTGCTTTGTTGGGTGATGCTGAAACCTTACAATCTTATCAGAAAAGCTTTACGGCAGGTGATCACCTAGGCTTTGACGAAAGCATCAACAAAACCCACCTTGAACGTGCATTAGCTTTAGCCAAAGAAGTAGCAAAGGTGAAGCAAGTGAGTTACGCTTTGATTAAACAGGTGGCAGAAAAGCTTGATGATCCACAAGAGGTTACCAGCAAGGAGCAACCCCGCTCGTGGAAAGAGAAAATAGTCAATTTTATCGGAAAAAAAGACAAGAAATAGCACCTAAAAAATATCGAAAAGATTTCAGAAATTTAGAAAATAAGACGCGCTCCAAAGCCTTGATCACTAGTTGAGAAATTCAACAGTGGTGTGGCTCTGATCATGGTTTTGGTGCAAGATTTAAAGGAAATAACCTATTATTTCATAGATTATCAAAATCTCTTTTAATGGGCTTTTGTCTATTTTATCGGTTATGTCAGTTTATTTAACAGACGAATCTTATGATTTTAGTGAATGATTAAAATGTGCTTTATGAAAAGCATATGATCCTTTAAGCCTTTCAAAAGAAAGGGATTATAATCATAATAGATGCTATCAAGACCATTATGGTTATGAGTTTTGGAGGTTTAGGGGGGTTTGGAGGTGCTTTTTACGCTCCCCCCTTTACATATTTTTCAATAAAAAATAAAAGTCATTATATTTCAATAAGTTAATCTTTCAAATAAACAACCTATATTAAACACAAAACATAAATACAATCTTTAATATATATTTAAGAGGGTTTTGTAGGTGTTTTGGGGGTTTGAGAAACATTCAAAACCTATAAGTAATATAAGAAAATGAATATACATAACTCTCTTTAAACAAAGCTTCTGATAACAATAAAGCTATCATTTTAGATTACGGTATAACCTCT
>NZ_JBHIMJ010000103.1:0-21686 GCF_042194035.1 Bartonella sp. OC16QHHD
TCTTACAATTTTAATGTTCTTGTTTTCATAATTCTCAAGTTCAGCTCCAGCAAAATTGACTGTTTCACCAGGCAGAATATCCACAGCAGCTTCACCGTTAACAGATAGCTTCCATCCCCCTGCTCCTTCTACGACAGCTCTCATAGCTTTCAACTGTGCCACATTGACGGCATCAGTATCTGCAGTACCAGCCGCCAACCCAGTAATCTGGCGTGTTATACTACCGTCAGCTTTTCCAACACTGATTGCACTTTTTGTACTTTTCCATGCACCATTGTTTTGTTGTGAATTTTTGTTACTTACAGGATCATAACCAGCAACATTATTAACAACACTGGCAACGGAAGCTCCACCCAAAGCAACTCCGTCTCCAGCAATTACCTGTGCATTTGGACCAATTGCAATCGAATACTTTGTTTGAGCTTGAGCAGCATAACCTATCGCAATCGTATCTTGATCCTTCGCTTCTGCGTTATTCCCCATAGCAATGCCGTGGATACCGGTTGCAAGTCCACCAATAGCAACTGCTAATTCTCCTGATGCACTTGCCTTATAGCCTAGAGCCAAACTACTTTTACCAGTCGCTTTTGTACTTGAACCAACTGAAACTGCATTTTGCGCACCGGCTTTAGCGGCATAACCTATCGCAATCGCATCTTGACCACCTGTAGCCGCGCTGCTACCAAACGCAATACTATCAATGCCATCTGCCTTTGAAAGCCCACCTATAGCGATAGACGATCTTTTTACCGTTTCCGATCCAATCCCTATGGCAACACTTGCCGCTCCATTCGCAAGAGCAGAAACACCAAAAGCTTGTGCTCCTCCACTCTTTGCAGTTGCACCCGCACCAAATGCTGTTGAATAATTCCCTGTTGCAGCAGATCCACAACCGGTTGCAAAAGAATACACACCATAAGCCTCAGGCATAGCACTCGTGCTACCACCTGTAAGCTTCCCCATATAACCAGTGCTGCTGTTGCTCGTATTACTATCACCACTCCAAGTGACCTTATCAGTGGTCACGCCATAAGGATAACGACCAGAAAAATTTGTATTTTTGGTAAATCTATCATATTGCTGCTCTGCGGTTATTTGATTAGTACTAGCAATTGACTCCTGTTGCTTGCCACCACGACCAATGACATTATCCACACCACAGTAATTATCATCACCCGCAAAAACAATACTGCCATGGCTACCATGGTCATAAGACACACCAGAACCACTCGTGCTCATAGTTTTGTCACCCGTTATCGCGAGATTCGAAGCAACAACAGGAGAAACACTCGATAAGAGTGTGGCCATTGCCGCGCTGAGAGAAAAAGCTTTAATTAAATTTGGTGGGGAATATTTTTTTTCATAAGAATCTCCTCCTACAGAGTTCAACATCATCACAACGCGTGAAAACACACATGGCAAATCCCTTAGTTTGCGCACTTCAAAAACCAATAAATCAAGAAAAAACCCTCCCATCGACACCGCTATTTATTACGGCACCGCCCTAAAATCTTTGTGACAACATCGAATCTAGAAAAGTCCCCAACCCTTTTAGCTAGAGGGATTCAAGCTAAAAAATAAATAAAAACACAAGACTTTGAAAATATAACGTAATCTCCATTCAAAAACACTGCGATTTATCTCTTAACAAAAATAGTTTCACTAAAGAGCAATTCTACTTTTCAGATAAAGCGCATCAGAAGAATGGCAAGAGTGTAAAAATTATTTTTTATAAATTTGTAAAAATACTTCTCAATAAATTAGCTGTTCTTATAAGAACAAATTTATGATTTTTTTAACTTATTGCACAATGTAATAGATAATGATTATCATCATAATCTCACTTTTTGTTGCAAGGTAAACTGTTTCAATATATTATACATCTCTTTGAAAGAAATCTGTCTTAAATATAATGATGCACGCTCTGTAAAAAGTTTTAACGTGCTCATCTTATCATCTTCATAAAAAGACAAAAGCGCGCCTATAAATAGTCTTTCGTTCTTCTCTCTTATATATCTGTTACCCTTCTATAGGAACAAAATATCGTCATTGTATTTTCACTGTTGTCAGTATCTTTTCCCTCAACCAACAAATATTTCAGGAATGGCACTATACTAGCTTTTTTTTGAATCAATTTTGTTTGTATTGCTACCCGTCGTTCTTTTTATGAACCGTTTTATCTTTAATCAGAGAAATATATTGATTTATAATGATAGTTTCTCGTTTTTCAGATCGAATAAGAGACTCGAAAATCGTAAAATTTTCACATTCCAGACTTGGTTATACAGCAGAAAATCAAAAAAGTTTTATTTTTTTAAAAGGCTGTTCATTCGTATCTTATGAAATTTCTAGATGTGCTTTTCAGTTTCGATTTTACGCTTTAAATGTAATTTTAAAAGTGGCAAAGTGGCTTCGACTTCTTCTATATCATTGAGGTTTTGAATAAGCTCTTGCAATCTTCCATAAAGCTCTGCTGCTAATTCCGCAACATCTTCAGGAGAAAGTGTTATTTTTGCATCATGATAGGTCGTATAAACTAAATGTCCCAGCTTTTTCATCAGCCCAGCAGGAATCGCCTGCGGTTTAAAACCAGCTGCTTTCGCCTTTGCCACATCTGAAAACATCTCGCCATTTCCCGTTACTAGCCAATCTAATGAAACGCCACAAATTTCTTGATATTTGGAGAGCGCAGAGGCTGTAGGCTCACTTATACCAGTTTCATAAGTTCCTATAGAGCCAGCAGTGATACCAAGATGTTCAGCAAACTGCTTACGCTCTGTAAAACCAAGAGCGTGACGCACTTCACGAAAACGTTTTGCCAACTCAGTTTTAGGTTTTGCTTCCGGACGAGCCAAAAAAAACACTCCAAAATCAATATAATTGTTGACTAAATAATTATATTGATT
Source organism: Bartonella sp. OC16QHHD (assembly GCF_042194035.1). NCBI lineage: Bacteria > Pseudomonadati > Pseudomonadota > Alphaproteobacteria > Hyphomicrobiales > Bartonellaceae > Bartonella > Bartonella sp. OC16QHHD. Next base: position 2,907 of record NZ_JBHIMJ010000103.1, read on the forward strand.
TATATCTATCGTTACTGCCCCTTAAGAAGAGCAGTTATCACATACATAACCCCACAAAAACGGATGTTACAGCATCCATTTAAGCAGGAGCGAAAATTATGACAATTACAAAAAAATGCAATCGCCGTGGTATTTTTCTGAGCTGCGCCCCTGTAATATAATCTTGGAAAAACTCAAGCCTATCAGAGGCTATTTTCCAGAGTCAAAAACATTTGGACACAGGCCAATGAAAAAACTAAATGCGCCACTGCCAACTCTATCAGTTTGCATGCCAAGCCAATTCTTGCCAACTGCTTTCTCAAAAGTTGCAGTCATATTCTTTCAAAAGCAAAAAGCCTAATACGATTCTCTTCATTTCATGCTGTGCAATATTACCACTGAAATCTTATTACAAAAATATGCTAATGCATTTCCCATAGGTTTTTATAAGGTAAAAAGTTTATCAATGTCTAAAAATCAATATAAAATAGGCAAAATAATTGGTATTCTACAAAAAATGAGATTATCACTCGTTATTAAAAAGTTAGACGTTTACAAACCCTTTTTTGCTTATTTTATATATTAATGGCACTGATTTAGCTGTAACTGGTAATAGAGATTTCAGGGTGTTTGGTTTATCGTCAGAATACTCTTCCTCTACGCATATTAAAAGCCTTTTGGCAATGTATTTTAAATGCTATAAATTCTATAGTAAACACATTGCCATCCATATTTACAATTGGGCGCTTCAAAATCTTGGAATAATAAAATCTTTAATAGGCTTTGATTTAAAAGCGCGTATTTTGCAGAAAATTGACAAAACCATGAGGTTCGTATACATGGCAATTTTAAGTGATGATAGTGGAGTGATACTTAAAAAAGCTGCATGGAAACCCGCAACGTTGAGGAATTAAGCATGACCTCTTTATGCGATAAAGAATTATCTGATACACTGGTTGGTCTTTATGACGACTATCAACGCGGTTTCGACATTGGAGAAGAGCTTAAACTGTGCGTGGATTTGGCGTTATCTCTTGAATTGGAACTCAGTATTCACCGTTTAAGTGAAACAGATGCTGTTTTAAAAAAAGAGATTGTGCAAACCTTGCATCGTCGTAGAAATACTCATTCCAATGAAGATGAAATTGATACAATTTTTCATATGGATTTTGAAAAACAAAAATAATGCAATACTCTCCCCGTATGATACGATATTCCCTCATCGCTTTACTTTCTGCTACGCTTAGACAAAAAACTTTCAAGAAGATTTAAAGTATTACGTTTTCGTCTTCTTAACAGCAGTGAGGTGAATTAAAGAAACGCATCAATTCTTTTAGATCATTATCAAAAAGTAAAGGGTATTCTCTAGCATACATCAATTTATGCTTTATTCATTAAGCACCAACTTTTACATTTTCTCAACTCTCCTTTAAAAGCAAAATGTGAAATATGCCGCAGCGTAGATATTTATAAAATAGCGTATATTGACCACATTTAAATGTAATTTATTGTTTTTCATGTTTATAAAACAGCATTATGAGTATTCCAACAAACGCAACAATGCTTTGAAAAAAATATATCGATTGAGGTGATATGTTACTGTTATCGCTTGCCATAATGAGATAGACTCCGAGGATCAAGCATCCAGAGATACCATTAAAACTTGCCTGCAATCTTCCTTGGTATTCAGGATCACAAGAGAGTTGTGATAAAGAAATCGAAAGAGCCCAACTCGAAAGTCCAAATCCAATCATAAAGTAAACAGGAAAAACAACAAAATTGTGTGTATTAACAGATAAAATAGCGAGGCCAATAGCCATAAAAGCTAATAAAATGGCTAATGTTTTCCTTATGGATAAAACTTTACAAAGAAGTGGTGAAAAAAACGCACCTGTCAATACACCCATAGAATAAAGCACCTCAAATATTGCAAAGGTCCTGTTATCCGCATGTAAAACCTCTTGTATATAAGGAACGAGAATAACAGGAATGGTCATCAAAAGAGTCATAATAATCATCTGGCTTATATAAGGTACAAAAAGAGCCGGATTCTGTTTAAAATAATGAAGGGATTCTGTATAATTTTCCCACCAATTTTGCTGGTTTTGTTTTTTAGATCTTCGGTTTTTAGGTACCTTCATTGCAAAATTAAATAAACCAGCAATGATAAAGAATATACCACCTATTAGAAGAGTTCCTTTTGTTCCTGCATAGGACAGTATAAATCCACTTAAGCCCATACCTACGATAGTGCCAAGTTCATAAACCATATCGATGGTCGCATTTGCATTGATGAGCTGTTCCTTCAGCACAATACTTTGAATTAAAGAAATAGCTGATGGCATATAAAAAGGGATAAAAATACCCAAAAGAGCAGATAAGACCATCAATTCAATTTCTATACCAAAATGCCAAAGCATTACCCAGCTTACGATTACCAAACCTCTCACAAGATTTGAAATAATAATCTGCGTTTTACGGTTATATTTATCTGCCAATATGCCAAAAATAGGCGCAAAAATAATGCCAGGCGTCCAAAGAAAAAGCATCATCAACGCTACACCACGGATTGAGCCCGTCTGATTGTAAGCGATCCATGACAATGTAATATAATTTAGTCCACTTCCAAATGTAGCAAATAAGCCGCTCAAAGTAAAATAGAGAAAAGTTCTATTTTCAAATAAAGCAATGCGTTCCTTCAAATTTGAAGTGAACATAAATTATCCTCTAAAATGAATACCAGTCGATATGCATAATACATCCTGTTTAAAAACAGGCATTCTTACAATTTTCATTTTAGATCATTAAATTTAAGAAAGCAAAATTTCTTTTTTGAGGCTTTTACAATCTTTGTGCTGTTTTATGATTAATTCTTCTATGAAAACGGAACATTTATGGACAAAAACAAAATTAATATTTTATGTGCGTTTTATTCAGAAGCTACACCTTTATACATATGTGAAACAATTTTACGGTATGGAAGCTTCACTCACATTATTGTCCTTATTATTCCGTGCACTAAAATATGTTCGAGTATATCCTTCCATGTCGTTCTTCTATCACCACACTTTGGCTCTAAAAGAATAAACATACTATTATCTTCACGATAAATACTGCTAACTTTTCTACTCCCCTTCTCTAAATCTTTTAAAATAAGCCAATTACAGTTAGTTTTCCAATTAAAATATATAACGTAATATCTTCCTGAGCAGTTAAATTATTGCAATCATATCTCTAAAGTTTCAGATTTAGAGTACAGATACATAAAGGAGGATTTATCGTGGATAACTTGATTAATAAATGATTTTATTCATAATCAAAACAAACCTTATTTATATGATGTCGTATTTGATGATGAATTAAAGAAATAGGAGCAGTTCCATCAATTGTTATAAACTGCTCATCTATTTCCGATAATACTTTGTAAACTTTTTCAATAAAAGAGAGTTTTTCTTCGTATTTTAAGTTTAAATCATCCCTTTTCTGCAACCGTTCCAGTATAGTAATGGGCGGTAAATGAAGATAAAATGTAATATGAGGTCTTAGAATAGATTGATTTAATTTAACGACACTTTCAACAGAAAGCTCTCGAGCATAAAAATAAGCAAGACTAGAATAAACATATCGATCGCTAATTAATAAATTTTGCGATGACGTTAAGGAAGGTTCAATAATTTCAAGCGTATATTCGCGTCTATTTGTCGCTGATAAGAGTGCTAAAAGCAACGGATCAATTGCTTTTCCATTATCTACATATCTCTAATTTATGGATTATTTCTATACTAAGAACTGTGTTAAAAGTTTGTATTATATGTTTTCTGTTGAGTAATGGCGAGCAATTTCTTTTGTTTGTGTTGTCTTTCCACTCCCATCAAACCCGCATAAGACAATAAAAGAACCAGAAAATTTCTTTGAAGACCACATGGAGTTATAAACTTTTTTATCAAGATACATTTTGTCTATATACTCTCCATAAGTTAAATTTTTTTGTCTAAAATCTTTTAATGTTTAATAAGGTGTTTTTTTACTCGTCTCTAAATAAAAAAACACAATACTCCCGCATTTTGTATAACTTATTAACTTTATGATAAATGGCGGTATATAGACTTAGTTTTAAGATAAGGTTATATTTTAGACAACTTAAAATGAGATTAAGTATTTGTAAAAAATATATTTTTTGATCACACTCCATACCCAGCCATTTTTTTAACGAATTCTAGCGAGATTTTGAGGATTACTCCTATAGCGTCGTGTAAGTGTAGCGAAATGAGTTCGATCTCAGTATTTATTGTTCCTAAGAGCTGGTACTGGATTCCGCTACATAGGAATCTAATGAAATCAACTCTATCTTTTCTCAAACCACTGCCCTCGCTATAAGCATTTGATATCCGATTCCGTCAAAAAGTAGCAGAGCAATTCTTGGAAAACATCGCTGAGATATTGAAATATGCCTAGCAAAAGCGTTTGAATCAAATGTTTCACTATATTTTTCGGTATATTCATAAACTGAAACTAAGAATATTATAATAAGCCCTCAAACAACGACGACGCCCAAATCAGCCGTAATAAAGCCTCCTAAAACTGAACCAATAATACCTTCTCTCTATAAAAAGACTACTATGTAAAGGTTTTAATACAATACCTTAGCGCTAATGCCATAAATGTTTCTGATAGATAACGAAGTTTATTGTCACAAAAACATCTAACAACGGTCAATAGAAAAACCTAAACCTTGAGTATAAATGGAGGAAATCTTAAGAGTGCAAACACAGCCCTCCCAAAAACATAGCTATACTGATCATTTAGCGAAGAAACTCCTCATTGGCAAAGCATCTCACAAGAGATACAGCAAAAACACCAACCGCCTCCGCTCTTAGTTTCTCCCAAATTAGCTATCACTATGATAAACGTTATCGTTCAAATCTGTATCATGCTTCTATCGAAAAAACTTGACATGCCTAACAACACATATATTAGCTTTTTGTAAAAATGTATAATGTACAGCATGTGTATTTAACATGGGGGGATAATGTGCATAAACAACTGATGTTTCGGTTTTATGGGCTTGTTGTCCTGCTGTATCTTTCTGATATGGTTCTATTCTTAAGTAATCTTTGGAATGCTTATCGCATAACATCCTCATCGGTTTTCCTGGGCGTAACCATGGCTTTGGGCACCCTTATGCCCTATCTTTTGAAAAAAAGCGGTCTTGTGCGCATTAAAGCCTCACTGCGGTTGGTCGATTTATACAAAAGGCGGATCATTATCTATAGCCTTCTTTTATTGATTGCACTTTTCCATTACGCTGATTCCCCCTTTGGTTTTATCGCTGTCTCTATCTCTATCGGCTATCTCTCTTTGATTACCTTAAGCACACTCGAGACTTATAATACTAAACTAGCACTTAGTGGTTATATTAGCGCCCAAAAGGCTTCCCGCATTATGCAAACAGTGGTGCAAATTGGCGCCTTTTTGGGAGCAGCACTAAGTGGTTATCTCTTAGAAGCGACCAGCCCTCGAGGGGCAGCAGCTGAAATCGGTTATAATGGTTTGATTGTGACACTTTGTGTGTTTGACATCATTATAAGCCTTATAGCCGGATATATCATCTTTTCTGATGAATATAATGCTACAGATACCACAGCACTTGCAACTGGTAAGAAGCCAGCACCTACACCGCAAGCGGATGGGCTCTCCCGTGAGCTTAAACTTTTATGCGTCTGCATAGGACTTATTGGCTTTCATATTTGCGCTTATAATACGCTGGCAACTATTCTTTTTCAGAGTGTGAAAAATTTTGGCTCTGAATATTATGGGCTTTGCAGTGCGGTTGCGGGCGTGGGCGCTTTTTTGGCTGCTTTTATCAAAATCCCTCGCTTTGAATTTATTCTCCCAGCCCTTATGTTGAGCATGGCTGATCTTATTTTTAGCACCACACAATCGCCCTATTTGGCTGTGGTCTTTTGCTTTTTTATTGGCTTTTCAATGAATACCATGCGAATTAATGCCCGCAAACATACGATTGAAGCGACCAAAACAGAGGCTCAAGCAGAGCTGGTGGGAAGCTATAGCGGCATGCTTTATACTCTCTCCCAGTCGGCAGGTTATGTTATCCTTGGTCTTCTTACAAGCTCTGCCCTTATGGGTCCTCAAGCAGCTATTTATCTTCTCCCCCTTATAGGGTTGATAATCTTTATTTATGTTCTTTTCCTTTTATCGCAGCGGAACAAAGTATGAGAAAACCTATTCTTATTGTCGACCCTTTCTCCACGGGTGCCCTCTATGGCCCTGCTTTGCAAAAATAGGCTATGCTTGTTATGGTGTTGTCTCTCAACAAGCTCCTTTTTCACACTTTATGCTTTCTTATCAGGGAAAGGGCATGGCAGAAGCGAAGCTTCATAGTGTAAATGAGATAAAGAAACGCTTTCCTATCGGCGCGATAGAGGCCGTGGTCGCAGGCGCCGAAGGGGGTATTTATTGTACAGATCAATTGGCGGCTTATTATAATTGCCCTGGGAATAATCCCTCAACCACCGATTGGCGACGGAAAAAGGCAGCAATGCAAAAACGCCTTTGTGAAAATGGTTTATCTTACCTCCGATCAAAGATTCTTACAAAAAACGATTGTACTCTCGATGGTTTTGAAAGCCACAGCGGCTATGTGGTAAAGCCAAATGATTCTGCAGGGAGTGATGGTGTTTTGTTTTTCTCTAATCTTGAGGAAGTAGTAACGTGGACCTCTGAAATCGACTGGAAGAAAAAAAATATTTTTGGCGCACCTAACGAGGCTTATTTGCTCCAAGAAAGATTGGAGGGAGAAGAATACATCGTCGATGCCGTTGTAAAGGGAGAGGCTATAAAAATATGTAGTTTGTCACGATATAAAAAAGGTATTCATAATGGAAGTACTTTTGTTTATGAAACGCTTGATGTGCTTGATTCTCAAGATCCCTCTTATGCCCCTCTTATCTCTTATGCAAAACAATGCATTCGCGCGCTGGGGATTGAATATGGACCTGCGCACATGGAAATCATGCAAACAGCTCGTGGTCCAGTAATGATCGAAGTAGGAGCCCGCCTCCACGGAGGAATTGCACCCACCTTGTTCGCACATTGCTATGAAGATGATTTACTTGAAAGCTCCGTTAACCTTATTGCAGGCATGTTTTCGCAAACACCAAGTCGCTTTAAGAAAAAAGGGCGTATTATCTTCCTTATCAACGAGATCGACAGTCATATTATAAAAGATGTTAACGTATGGCGGCAAAAGCTTCATTCTTGGGAAAATGTGGTTCATTTTATGCTCTTTTTTAAAGAAAACGAGCCCCTCCCCCTAACCATCGATTTAAATACCTGCCCAGCTATTATAGCAATTTGGGGACACAATGATGATGAATTATCAGCTTTGGAGAGGATCATTCGTAGCAATTTCTTATAAAATACAGCAATGGGGAGAAAAACATGGATTCAGAAGCGCAAACAATTGAAAATATAAACAAATATTAAAAATGTAAGCAAGTCATTTTTAAAGAATTCAATGCAACCATGAATAACACAATTAGGCCTTTCCTGCCTATTCGGTGTAAATGGATACTCAAAAAATATGCTTAGATTTGGGTTCTACAATAAGTTGACCGCAAAAAATATGATGGAAGACCTGATAACTTATTGCGATAACTATAAAAGTTTTGGAAAGAACACATCTTTTGTTGCATTCGAGAAGCCTGCCCCCGTACAAAGTATCGAAGTTTATAGAGAAAAATTCTGGTCTATACTTAAAGATTTGCGAGCTCTTGATGACCAAGAATGGCCTAAGCATATACCCAAAAATATGGACAATCCTCTATGGTAGTTCTGCTTTCATGGCGAGCCTATGTTTATAGTTTGCAATACCCCATCCCATATAAACAGAATAAGTAGGAGAAGTTCTACATTTATGTTAACTTTCCAGTCTAGGTGGTTTTTTTCTGATCTGCTCGATACAGAACAAAAAGCAAAAAATGCATTCTCCGCTGTAACAAAAAGACTTGAACCTTTTGATATTATAACAAAATCTCCTTTTTTAGGAAAATATGGCGAACCCCAAAATAGAGAATGGACGCAATACTTCCTGCAAGATAATAATATTGAATCCCCACCTTGCCCATATCATATAATGAAGCACGATAATGACTAAATTTTCTAAAATTAAATTAAATAAAAATATCTATGATATATTCAAAATGATGCTTCCAGAGCAAGGATCAATAGAGATACAAAGAGATTTTCCAAAAAAAATACACGATTGGCATATTCACCAGGTCGATGAAACTCTCTTAATTATAGAGGGAGAGTTAGATTTTTTCTATAGCGAAAAACATATAACCTGTACACCAGAAGATATTATACATCTACCTGCCAACACAAGGCACAAATCAATTGCGGCAGATGTAGAATGCATATATGCAATTGCTACAGAAAATCTCACTATTGGAGATATTAGAGATGGGTAACCGCACGCTCTTTAATGGATTCTTTCTCATACAGGATTTTATTCTTTTACTCCTGCTTCCCATAATGCGCCCATAGATTCTGCGGAAAATAAGGCTATGAAGTTTACGTCCTCTACCCAAACCAACGTAGAAACTTTTCAGAAACGGCATTTTACAGCACAAAATAGAACGTTATTCTTTAGGAAAAAAATGAATCAAGCTTAACGGATTAAACAAAAAGGAAATAATTTTGTTTACAGCTTTATTGTCGAGCATTCACGAATGGATTCTGGTATTATCTCTATCTGAAACTCCCTACAAGCATGAAGCAGAAAAGTTATCAAGCATATTTAGTATACCTAATGAAAACTGCTATTACCATGCGTGATGGCTCTAAAATGTAGATGGATTTGAATTTTTAAATAATTTTTAACTATTGCATCACTTTATTTTCATACTTTTTAAATAATATTCAATAACTTAAGTAAAATAAATATTTTTATTTTGGGTTTTGTTGTGTTGTTAATCTAAAGCATGTGAAGAGAATATATTAAAGAATTAAAATATTTATATATCGAAATTGAAGATGTCCTATTTTACCCAAAAAAGAACTATTATGACATAAGTGAATTTAGCTATTAATCTTTTGTTGCCAACAAGTGGAAAAATGATGCTGAATGTAGAAAAAATTGCATAAGAACCTTTAACAAAAATGATTAAAATTTAGATAGAATTACAAGGTATAAAATAGAATTTATTCCATCAGCGCTGCAATTTTTTCTGGTTAATTTATTCTACCAATATCATTAAAGCTTTCTTCTAATGACATCGTCTATCATTGGAGGGAGATATATGATTGTTTTTCGAATTGTGACAGCACACAAATTTCGTGATTTATTTTGTCCATTAAAAGATGTTTGTTAGTTGAGTAAGTTAAAAAAATACATAGAATTCCGTATAATGAAGTGTGTATGTATAAAACTTCTCAGGATGATCGTATTAATAGCAATGTTAAAGGGGGGCTTTTTTTGGAAAAATTGTAAAGAAATTATGAGTATCTCTAGGAGAAAAAACTCTGATTTTTAAAACAGAGAGAAACATTGATTATAACAGCTTATTAAGCTAAACGCAGAATATTTATCCTAATAATTGATGGTTAATTGTAACGGGATAGTTTTTTGATAATCATAAAGAAAAAGGTATAGAGCGTGTTTCTTTTAGTTAAGAAAGAGTGTTGCTCATTTTTTTTCTAAAAGTAAGCAACTTCAAAGCTAATTTTTTGTTCTTATAGTGGTGAGAAAATAATTGTCGAAGTCAGTGAAGGGAAGCTTCCAATAGATTGTTACAAAGTTTAATAAAAGTTGGAATACTTAAAAATTCTTTAGTTTCTATTATGATTTAAGAATACCAGGTTAGGATACGGAGAATTCAAGAGCTCAAAACTTTGTGATAATATTGGTTTAGAATTACATCTTGTTCATTCAGACGAGATGAGCCAATTATTATATGTCATAGAGACATATGGGTGGAAAATTTAAAAAAAGCTTATCCAGAATCTGACTTAAAGGTTATTGGAACTTTAGTAGTAAGATTGGCTTGGTCTCATGTTTCTCAAAAATTAGCAACCAATCTTGTTGTGACTAGACTAAATTTGGAAGATCTGCTCACTGAGCGTTTTTATAATATTATGAAATGATAAAAATATTAATATTTCTTCTTGTCCGGGACATGAAGCCGGTGCTATTTGTATTTATTATCCGTTGCACCATTGTCCGAAATATATTTTAAGTGGTTGTCACTTGAAATATGCCTTGGAAAATTATTTGGCAAGAGAGCGTACCTATATGTATTGGAAAGTAATTTCCTATTATTTGTCTCAATCTATGGGTACAACGTTGCCAAGTATAGAATTCATGCTGACAGATGACTTTCAAAAAATAAGTGCCTATAACGCATTTGAACTAAACTTTTATGAAAAACTGGAATTTAGTACCGAACCATATTCGACAATGGAGAAAATCATAAAATGGCTTGAGTCTCTGTTTAAGAGGGAGGAGGTTATTGCGTAATTCTGTTTTTCTTATGATTGTAATTGGTTGTTTGACGAGTTTTTGTGCTAGTGGTGTATTATCTATTGGCCTTTCTTTGTTACAATTCCAAGATACAACGGGAGAAACTTCTGCTACTTTAAATGTCGTTAATTTAATCGCAATTGGAATTGCTGGCTTATGTTTGGGAAACGTGTTGGCGCACTATCAAGGCTTTATAATTGGGTTTTATAGTCAAATTATTTGCGCTTGTTTATTGTCTTTCTTATTATTTATGAACAATCCGGTGCTTATTTTATTTGTATTTTTTTTACTTGCTCTCTTGATGGGGGCTGATAACCCAAATAACAATAGTGCCTTGAATCAGCTGGTTCCAGCTCCCAAACAAAAAGCTGGAGTTTTTGCATTTTACACTAGTTGCTGTCAGTTTTTTGTTATTATATCCCCATTGCTTATATATTTTATAATTGCGCATTTGGGGCACAAAATAGCCATAGCCTTTATTGTATTTATCTATCTTTTGAATGCCTGCTTATGGTTTCGTATAAAGTCTATACAACAACTAAACAGAGCAAAAGAGCTATTAAAAAAGCCATCTCAAAAAGCTTATGGAGTTGGGTTCAGGTGCCTTTGGCGGATTTCTGCGTTGCGTTTTTTAACGATTAATCGTATTTTGAATAATTCTCTCTATACGGGGACTATTGTTTTATTGCCACTTGTTCTTGCTTCTATAACATCAGATAATATAAAATTTACAGCTATTCAAAATTCTATTTTTGCTTTTTCAGCACTGGGTTTTGTGATCAATGGTCTTATCTCATCTTATTATTTACGGAAATTTCCATCTTTAATTCGTTTTTTTGTATGGGGGGCACCGGCTTTTGCCGTGATCGCAATCTCTTTTGTTCTATATTTAAATTTTACTCAATATTCCCTTTATATTATGGGGTTTTTATTAGGTATTGGGCAATTTTATTTTAGGATATCGGGAATAACAATTGGACAAGCTATCACACCTAGTGAAAATTTAGCCGAGGTGATTTTGGCAGGCGATGCCAGTGTACGCATCATAACAGCTTTATTCTCTATTGTGCTTTTATATGCAGGAAAATTTTTTTCATTTTCTATATTATACGTCCTATGTGTATTTATAGGCTTTTGCGCTCCTTTATTTATTTTGCACGGACTATCTATTTACATACAAAGCTTAAAGATAAAAGAAAGCGCCGCATGAATGATATTCAATTATTATATTACGTCAGCCTTTTTTTGATTATCGTATAGATAAAAATGTTGTACAAATATTCATGACATTAATTTTAAATAAGCACATTGCGTGAGAAAAGCTGAGGTGTTCGTTACCTCTCATGTGGATAAAACGCATTTAGCCCGTTAAGCAACGAAATTGCAAATAGCACTATGATCACCATTAATTCTAAAAGCTCTACCAGAAGTTAGTGATAATGGCAAAAATCCTTTAATGATATTTGAAGAGATCGTTTATGCTAGATCAGGTTATCTAAAGATCGAGAGGAGAGGAGCTTAAAAAGTATAAAATTCATGGAAATTCAACAGCAATTTCTAGGTGTACATAATGATAGGCATAGATCGACGCGAACTGGTCAAATTCAAACAATAAAAAATCCTGCAAATGCTGAGCTTTTTAAACTATGTCATATCAAGCATATGAAAGTTCGTTTTAAATTAATGGCGGAGAGAGAGGGATTCGAACCCTCGATATGGTTTCCCATATACACGCGTTCCAGGCGTGCGCCTTCAACCACTCGGCCACCTCTCCAGAAGTTTGCACTATACCCAGAAAGAAATAACGTGCAAGTCTAAACTATACATTCAAAACCCAAAAAACAAATTCATTTATTAAAGTAAGAGCTTTTATCTGTTGAATAACAAGCACATCCCTTCTTTTTAAGAAAAAACTTTTTTCGTGGATAGGTTTGTAGAATACAATAATGAGAATAAAAAGATTGTCACCAGTTATAAACTTTCATGCTCATTTACGCACTTTCTGCTTCACAAAAAAATACTTCTCTTAAAATTGGCATACAGTCCATAGTTTTACACAACCAAATAATTAAAATCACTTACTTATACGTCATAGGAAGGGATGGTATGTGGGGGAAGAACATTTTAAGAGAGGATAAGTGGCTCTTATGCATTTTCTTAAATAGCACGAATTTTTGCAACATTGAGAGCTATAAAATAGTGTGATGGTGTCAGTTTTCTCTTTCATAGGATTACATAATAAGCCCTACTCTAAATCCTCTATTCAATTTCACACTTCTATATTTAGTTGATACTAAAGAAAATAAAATTCAGAAAAAAACTTTGCATTTTTAATTTAATATGTATGAATATATTTTATTTTCTGAAATGAAAAAATAGTCTCATTTTGATCAAATACAAAATAATAAAAATGCAAACCTGTTTTCATTTTTACCATATACTTTTAAATTCAGCTTTACAGTTTTCAAAATATCTAAAGTAATCTCAATTATTTAAAAGAAATTACGTATTACTTCATACTTTTGATTATCGCATTCTTTAAGCGTGATATGGTCTCATCACAAAACAGAATACTCTAAAAATACTATTTTCTTTCTCATCCACACGTTTGTAAAAAACATCTCTTAAAGCTTGCCACATCTACCTCATACGGTATCTATGAATGGTATAAAATCTATTGGATAGCATCATCTTTCCTTAAATAAAAAGTAAAAGCCAAGTACTATCACGCTATTTGTCGCCTAATGTTACAATATCTATTGCTATTTGAGAGAATGCATAAAAGGAATTTATTCTTTCTTAGAGTGTTTTTATCCATACATTACTCCTCCTTGTAATGTATAAAAGAGTAATTTTTATTAATTAAATATAGAGAAATTTAAAACGAAAAAAACCTACAATATTCAGGGTTCTCATTATGTAAAACGATAAATTACCATTATAAATTAATATACTGTATTAATGTTTTACAGCACTAAAGATCTGATTAGTCTGCAAAATGGGCTCGTTCTTTCCCCTTAATGTTCTTTATCACCTTATATCCTTGCTTAGAGCACGTACAGCTCGTGCAGTTTCACATTGTAATGCTTTTTGTGCTAAAATTTTCATATCTTCAAAACTATGAGTCTGTAAACACGCCTTTACTGGAGAAATATCGCAAGATATCATAGAAAGCTCATTAATTCCCAATCCAGTCAAAATCATTGCACCAAAAGGATCTCCAGCCATACCACCACATACACTAACCCAACACTTATGTTGTGCAGCTCCCTGAATAGTCTGATAAATCATACGCAAAACTGCTGGATCAAGGCTATCAGCTTCAGACACAAGGTACGGATTTTGCCGATCAACAGCCATTGTATACTGTGTTAGGTCATTGGTTCCAATTGAAAAAAAATCAACATGGGCGCTCAATACATCTGCCATAATGGCCGCTGCTGGAACTTCGATCATAATACCAAGTTTTAATTTTGGTGCATTAATATCGTTGCGGATTTCTTCTGCAATCTTTTTTATAGCGACAATCTCTGAAACAGACATGACCATCGGAAACACAATCCATAGATCTCCACCCTCTTTTGCCGCTCGATATAAAGCACGTAATTGAGGCACAAAAAGATCACGTCGACGTAACAAAAGCCGCGTTCCTCGAACACCTAAAAAAGGATTGTCCTCTTTAGATAAATGTAAATGCGTAACCTGTTTATCTCCACCAATATCAAGTGCACGAATAATTAATGGCTTATCTCCTACAGCTGTAATCATCGCCCGATATATATTAAATTGTAGCTCTTCATCCGGAATATATGGATTCTCTAAAAACAAAAATTCCGTGCGCATGAGTCCAACACCTTCAGCCCCTAAATCAAGCGCAACAGGAACCTGATTTGCGTAGTTGACATTAGCCATGATACGAATTCTTTGACCATCTGTCGTTTGCGCTGGTAATCTACATGCATTTATTTCACTGACACGTTTTTGCGCAACAGTATCAATATGCCTTTGAGCATCTTCAACGTCTTCAAGCGTAGGATCAAGGTAAATAAACCCGTTATCGCCATCAATAATAGCCTGAATATCAGACTGAATTGCTAAAATATCATCACCTGTAGCAACAACCATTGGAATACCAAGAGTACGCGCCAAAATAGCTGTATGAGATAATGGACCTCCCCATGCTGTTGCTAATCCTTTTACCCTTGTACAATCAAGTTGTGCTACATCAGAAGGAGAAAGGTCATTTGTAACCAGAATTACACCATGTGGAATATCATTTAAAAAGAACGATCTATAGGATGGATTGATTTCACCTAAAACACGTCGACCAACATCAACTAAATTAACAGCACGTGCTGCTAACAAAGGATTATCTACCTTAAAAAACATATCTGAAAATTGACGAACCGCTCTATCCCAAGACCAAGCGACACCATGACCTTCCGCTATAAAACGACAAGCTTGAGCTATTAAATTTTCATCTTCAAGCAAAACCATTTGCGCAGAAAAAATCGCAGCAGAATCTGCTCCCATACGCACTGTAATATCAGAAATCACAGATGCCATTTTATGTTTTGTTTTTGTAAGAGCATTTTCAAGACATGCTGCACCAGCTGCAAAATCAATTGGCTGATCTATTATGGAAATATCATTTTGCCTTAAAACAAAAATCTTACCAAATGCTAATCCTGAACTCGCTCCAACACCAGAAATGCCTTTTTGCATAGAGCGTGGATACCAACCATGAAAAGCCTTTGTTTGAGATTCCATTGCTCTCATCAGACATTTTTCACTAATACTCACTTTTTTTGCAATAGCAATGGCATCATTGAGAAGTTGTGCTCCTTCTGCAGCATCTGTAGAAAAAATCAGAACATCACCATTTTTTGCTCCTAATTGCAATAAACCAACCAAATTTTTCATTTCAACGGTATATTGACCATGGCGAACTCTGATAGAGTTTTGAGCCTTTTTCGCAAAATCAACCCATAGAGAAGCTGGTCGTGCATGAAGACCACTTGGATAATCTAAAGTCCATTCCTGACACACCGAAAGGTCACCAATAAAAGTTTTTTCTATCTTCATCTCTTGGTCAAACAAAGTTGTAACAATTTGCTGTTTGTCCATAGTTGTTGCAAGTACTTCAAGCTGTTTTTTATCAAATAAAAGAGACGTCAATTTTTTACAAATTTCTCTATAGCGATCTGGACACGCTGCAATGGCAATAACCAAATATGCTTTCTTGCCATCCTGCCACTCAACACCAGCAGGCACCTGTATAACAGCAACAGCATCCTTGATAATTAAATCACGATTTTCAGCCATACCATGAGGAATGGCTATACCATTTCCAAGCCAAGTATTGGTTGTTTCTTCACGTGCAAGCATACTTGCCAGATAACACTTATCAACTGCACCAACCTGCACAAGCAATTCAGCAGCAGCATAAATTGCATCATTTTTATGATCAAAAGCAGCTGCAAGTTGTACAGATCTTATAGACAAGATTTCACCATCAGTAAAATCTACATTCATTGCTTCTGCTTTCTCATATCTCATCATGAATTCAAATTGCCTCACATTTGAACACCAATATCTCTGATACATTCCTTTTCAAAGCTGCATTTCCCAAAATACAAGCTATAAATACCACCACAGCTCTCTTTATATTCTACAGAATATAGCTAAGTGAGGTGCTTAAATACCTCAATATAACCGATAAAACAATTAGATATTATTATCCACCTAAGTGCTTAAAACCATCATAAACAAGTCTGCCTCTTACTCTGTTTACTTTACAAAGACAAAACCCCGTTTTTTACAGCACCAATCACCTGAAAAACTATGCTTTCAAAATGCTCTCATTATCCTAAGTTGATCCTAAGTTATCCAACATAACTTTTCATTATTCTCCCTACAAGAAAGCATCCTTCCTAATCATCCGTAACTTCAGCTAATATTTTAATTGATTCCTCAAAGTTTATTTAACCTATTATCCCTCTTTATAAATTCATTACATAATTACAAATTGCTCCATGCAACTTATCATCTTTATTCCGTGCTACCCATCTCTTATGATATCAAACTCTCGATATATAATATTTATATATTTTAAGCTACACCTTTACTTCAATCAATATCGCAAATACACAATGCCCTCTGTCGCACATTTGCAAAGTACGACATCCCCCCCAAGCACCATCACCAACTACTAAAATCAAGAAAAACTCTACAAATAAGATAAATAAAGTAAAAAATGAAAAGCAATTATTGCCTTAACCCTAGCTCTTATGCTTGTTTATTTTCAACAATACACAATAATAGTGAAATCAGAAAAAATATTCTTGAAGGGCGCTGATTGCACATTGGTTATTTTTATATCTTTAAACACCGTACTCCTTAAAAATATAATTTCACTCTCGATTTACCGAAAATTCCTTAATGCACGTCACTTTCAAAGTAGTTTTGACTACCTTCTTATGGACTTTTTATCCCTATGTCTTTTTAAATGAATAGCCCCACCTATCCACACTACCACCTAAAAACAGTATGACAACTCATCAATACCACAATGCCGATAAAAAGATCCATCTTTATCAAAATGATTACATCAATAATGCTCTCATTAAATTTCTCATAATTTTCTGAAAACAAACTGCTTCTCTTATAAGAAATTACTCGACGCTTCTTCATACATAAAAAGAAAGTCTCTCCTCACTGATTATTATACAGAAACTTATCAACAAACTCTATCATAATATCAATATGTTCAGTATTTAAATACTAACATAACAGCGCACAAACTTTTTCCCTCATTGAGAAAAGCCATTTCCCCAATTCTACCTTTTTATCTTCTACATTTATTATAGTACCAACGCAAAAAGGGAAAGATGAGATTCATCTTTCCCTTTGAATACTTATAAAACCACAACTACAATTCAATGAAATCCCGTTGATGGCTAGAGAGTGTTACAGATTACTCTGCTGCCTCCACCATAGGAATGACTGAAACATAGGAACGATTACCCGCTTTGCGTTGAAAAGAAACCTTTCCATTTGATAATGCAAAAAGCGTATGGTCTTTTCCAATGCCGACATTGTTTCCAGGATGCCAACGTGTACCACGCTGGCGAATAATAATATTTCCGGCAATAACGGTTTCACCACCAAATTTTTTAACGCCTAGACGTTTCGATTCTGAATCACGACCATTACGCGAGGAACCACCAGCTTTTTTATGTGCCATAGACGCTCTCCTTTAATCTTTCTTACTCTTTGATGCTACAGATGCTTTCTTCTGCGGCGCAGTCTTTTTTTCAACCGTTTTTTTAGCCGTCTTCTCAACAGAAGCAGCAGCTTTTGTTTCTTTTGGTGTAGTTTCTTCTTCTTTTATAGGTTTCGCAGCAACTTTTTTAGGTTTTGAACCACCCATTAAAATTTCTAAAACACGAAGCCTCGTAAATTCTTGACGATGGCCACGCGTGCGTTTAGAATTTTGGCGACGGCGCTTCTTAAATGCGATAACCTTGCGCCCACGTGCCTGTTCTAAAATCTCAGCTGTCACCAATGCATCAGCAACGACAGGGGTACCAATAACCGCATTACCTTCTTGCCCAACCATTAATATGTCATTGAATTCAACTACATCACCCGCATTTCCACTAACTTTTTCAACTTTTACCACTTGATTAGCAACAATGCGGTATTGCTTACCACCAGTTTTAATGACTGCGAACATTTTTTATCCTTCCGTTCACTCCAGCTCTTATTTAATTTCTGCCTTGAAATAAGGGAAAATAGGCTGCTTTTTATCAGTCGTAATAGATCTCAAAGAAGGATAAAACCTTCTTTAACACAAATATGCGCAGATTTCCCCGCGCTTATATTTTGTATATATGAAGGAATTTCTATTCTCTGTCAATAAAGTTCCATAAAAAAGAAAAAAAGGTTGTACCAAAAACAATTGAAGGTTATCTACCCCTTATACACTCAAATAGTGCCGATTTTTGTTTCACTTTATTATGGAGAGATGGCTGAGTGGTTGAAAGCACCGCACTCGAAATGCGGCATAGGGGCAACTCTATCGGGGGTTCAAATCCCTCTCTCTCCGCCACAGTTTATAAAGCGATATTGTAGCTTGTGTAGCTTGACAGCAGGTTTTGTATAATTTGCCACTAGGTGTAGCTTGCCAGCAGGTTTTGTATATTTTGCCACTAGGTTTTGTACCAATTTATTTTTTTCAAAGAGTTTTTAAGGGG
>NZ_JBHIMJ010000009.1:0-4343 GCF_042194035.1 Bartonella sp. OC16QHHD
CCTGCCTTTGGGGGCGTTCTTTTTGCAAGTTTTTCAGTGGTTTTCATGTGTGTTTCTTTTTGTAAACAAGACAATAAAAAACCCCGCAAAAGCAGGGCTCTGAACAATCATATAAACTTATAAGAAAGGTTATACTTTTACCGTAATTCTAGACGCAATTCGACTAGTACAGCAACGCCATAAAACACTATTTTTCATATCCTGTCAACAAAAAAAATCACTATATTGTGTATTTTTTATTTTTTTCACCTAAATCTAGTATCTTTAGCACCCAATAACTCACAATTGTATTATCTCAACGAATCAATTATATGACTAGAAACTAATAAAAAGCGGGGGAGAAAATGTGGTTTATTATAGGAATTGTAATCCTTATCTTAATAATCCCAATATTAATTGATATTATTATATTAGTAATTTACGGCATTGGATTATTTCTAGGGGGCATACTTGAAACTCTAAAAGAGTTCTTAAATTTAGTAGGAAAAATACTATTAACAATAATACTGCCAACGTTAGAAACTATCGATTATGCTTTTACAAAGGATAAAAGCAAATGGAACGAAATAATTGAGAAACGAGAAAGATTTAGAGAACATAAAGCGATTAAGAAAAAAAACGGAGAAAAAACGATAAATTATTACTTTCGTTTTGCTAAACGCAGCTTATTTTTATTCTTACGCCTTATGGCACTCTCCTATTTCACAGCAGTGGTTACCTTTATAATTATGTTTTCTACAGGGTACATCATTGCTACGTTTTTCCCCCGCTCTTTTGCCCCTTATTTGTTAGGGACAATTATTTTAATGCTTACTCTTCCCCTTACAGTCTGTATGGCACCAATCCAATATAGAATACAAGCGCTACCTGTTTCATTTTTACTACAAACAATGCTTCTCTGGATTCAGTTTCGCGAAAACCTCTCTATGGGTATTGTATTCTATATCGCATTCTTTGAGCTATTCGTATATATATTATTTAGCTTTTCTCACGCAGTATTTATAGCCGAAATATCAGAAGAGCAATCAACTGCCTTTGAAACATTATAACAAACATTTACCATTTAGTTTTTCTGTCAAAATATTTATGAAGCGCGTTAAGAGCGACCCGCAATGAATTCACAAGATGTGGTAATGTTTTGTCTTCGACAACAATATATTGTATTGCTGCATAAAGATTATACTGTCTATAGAGATGTTGTGTTTCTTTTATCGCCTCTTGCATATTAGAAAACTGTTCTGTTGCAAATTCAACCCATTTTTCTCTTGCTTTGTCATCAGAAGATGATGGCATTTCATCATAAACAGCGCTTGGTAAACCTTTTGCACACAAATAGTCATTTTTCACTTCAAGATATTTTTGCGCAGCATCATACTGGTCTTGAGTAAGCATGCCTTGCAAACACAGCCGCCCAACATAAGTACCAGCAAGCGGATTTTTAGCCTCTTCAATAGTCAAACCAAAGCGTTTAGCACGCNCTTCATACATCCCCTAATCTGTGGGAGCCCACATGTTTCTCTTTGTTATATTTTATCAATCAAAATGGTATGCTGTCATTAAGAGATGCACTATGATCAGCGGCACCTGAAGCGATAGCATAATTTTGAGAAGTAATAGATGAAGGGGCAGATTGATCTTTCTTTACATCAAGCAAATACAACTCGCCTTTGAATTGTGGTAAAATAATCTCTGTTGTGTAACGGTCATGCCCATTTTTATCTTGCCATTTGCGTGTCTGTAATTTGCCTTCTACGTAAACCTTTGAACCTTTGTTGAGGTATTGAAGTGCAATTTTTGCCAAATGTGGATTAAAAATCACCACGGAGTGCCATTCAGTTTTCTCTATTTTTTGATTGGTCTTTTTATCTGTATAGGTTTCAGAAGTTGCCATACGAAAATTGACTATTTCTGTTCCAGAAGTCATTGTTTTGCTTTCGGGGTTAGCACCTAGACGCCCGATTAACATTACTTTATTTAGCATGTTTTTTCTTACCTTAAATTTGTATTTTAATACATAGAAAATCTTAGCATGATTTTCATATTTTTTCAATTATTTCAAAAGGATATTATTATTTTTTAACATATAAAATTATGTTTTTTTATCTTTTGATAAACATAAAGCCACATCACGCAAATGACATGGCTTTCTTTTTTCTATTTTAAAGCAGGCGCCCCCGCACCGCCGTTATTTTATTTACGCTGCTTTATCAACACCACAGACATCTTCAGAAAATTTCTTATTTTCTTTAAGCACAGCATTGCCATAAATTGTTGTAAATTGACAAATTTGTGCCTTGCCACTCACATGAGCATTATCGTGAATTTTTGCACAGGGACCAACACGCGCCGAGCCAGAAACCTTGGCATTGTCATAAATATTGCTACCATCATAAACTATAGCTTTATCAAAAACATGAGCATTTCCATAAGCTTTTGACCACGCAGAAAGGCGTGATTTCCCATAGACATGGGCATCATTAAACACAAGCCCACTCACATACGCATTTTCATAAACACGGGCATTATCGTAAATAAGAGCCCCCTCTGTAATAACGGCATTATCACTCACAACGGCATTGCCAAAAACATAGCCTCCAATTTTTGCATTGCCATTAATGACTGCATTGTCATAAACATGTGCCTTATCATTCAAAACCCATGCCTGATCACTAATCACGGCATTACCATAAACCCTAGCCCAATTCACAACGCAGGCTTTATTGCGTATTTTGGCATTTTCGGAAACGCTTGCTTGAATAACCATAGCATCATCATAAACCCAGCAATTGCCATCATGAGAGAGGTTATCTTCATTTTCAATAAAACCACCTAAATCCCCCATCTTAACATCAGCAAAGTCTTTTAAAGCTTTAATGCGGTGTAAAGTCACACCGTTAACAACGCGGTTTTCATTAGTAAGTTCATATTTTGGAGATGTTTTTTGATTTTTAACTGTAGCGTTCATGCTAGTAATCCTTACGAAAATATAGTTTTGAATTGACAACCCTAAAAGGGCGCCGGGTGTTCAAAACACGGTCGTAAGTCCGTCGTCACACTTTTCTCATAAAGAGTATTGTATGGTGTGACCACACCCGACACAATCATTATATGCTAATCATAACATAAAAGACAGCCAGTATTTAAAGAAATGGGAAAAACCTTATCGTGATTTATCCGCTTACGATTAAGTGTTTTGAGCACTTGTCGACCTTTCTAAACGAACTTTTCTTTAAAGTCAATACGTATTTTTTATTTTTTTTCATTTTGATACCTACCTAGTTGAATATCAAGCGCTTTTAAATTTTACTTTTGGTTTTTATTATAAAATGTAGTGCGTAAATGGACATGTTTATTAAACTGCGTGTATGCAACATGAGAAAGAATGAATAAATTAAAAAAAAGTACCAAATAACGATATCTAAATACCAAAATACAGTATAACTATTTGGAAAAATTAAAACGACAAGTGCTAAACTTATTAGCTTTAAGAGTCGGTGCATATACTGTTGTAAATCACGTGTTAATATCTTCCAACCTGTTGTGTTGCTGCGTTTGTATTTTGGATTGTTCTGCAACTCAAAAGGAATATGAGAATTGCATAAAATTGCAAAAACCGCTGTGACTATTACCAAAGAAACAGATGCGAATATCAAAATACTTTGAATAAAGTAGGGATTTTTTTTAATTCCTAAAAAACATAAAAATATAAAAGTTATAATGCCAAACAAGGCTCTTAGCTGCTTATCTGTAAACATATTTATTTCCTGCGGTTTTCGATAATTTTTTGATCTCTTTATTGATCTCATCTATAAGAGGTTCGTAATTGAGAACGCTTTTCGGAATATTTCCACCGTAAACCCAAGCTTTCACTTGCGCTTTGGTACTAAAATCCGCATTTTCTGGTGTGGTATAATACTGACCGCCATCAAACTTTTCACACTCTCTTGTACCGTCTTCATATTCGTAGAGGTTGTAAAAATACTCCTCTGCTCCGTCCCCCCAAGGAACATACCCAACAGCCGTTGCAACCCACTTTTTTTGCATAGGCTGTTTATGATTTGTTAAGAACAGTTGTTTTAAAATTTCCATGTTTTTAGTCCATAATTTTACCAATAGGTTAATTTACCTCAAATTTGACCGTACAGAGCATTTTATATTACAGATGTGTTTTTCATCGTAAAATCTTTAAATCGCTTTTTATGGTACCTTTTTGTCGATTTAAATGCATATCTAATCGTAAAATGATCAGCACTTTTCACTATTTTGCTGTTTTAAGCCGCTTTAGAATTGCTACTGTTATGTTGCTCTTCACTAGGCTTGCCTATTCTCATGAATGAAATGCG
>NZ_JBHIMJ010000031.1:0-7874 GCF_042194035.1 Bartonella sp. OC16QHHD
TATTGTTGATATGGCAGGTATTTCTATTCCCTCGATGGTGGCGATTATTGTTGGCAATCTGGGGGTGCATCGTGGCTTTGGTTCTATGGATTTTTCTAATAGGAAACATTCCCAGACGCGGCAAGCAGGGGCTTAGCAACAAGATTCAAAGTATATAAAGATGTGTAAGGGCGTATTGATGTCTATAGCTTTTTATGATTCAATAAAAAAAGTAAGTATTAAAGAAAAAATCTCAAATCAGAAATTAAAGGTGGTCTAAAAGGTGGACCCAAAAAGGTGGACGAGAGGGGACGTTAAGTGAGGGCGATTCATCGGTTATCAGCATCATTCGTAAAGACGTCTCCGCAGGGTAAATATTGTGACGGGGCAGGGTTGTGGTTGAATGTTCGAAAAGACAATACACGCTCTTGGTTTTTTCGCTATACGCACCACAATAAGCGCCGTGAAATGGGACTTGGTCCTGTTACGAAACTCTCTTTAAAAGAAGCGCGTGAGCTTACAAGATATTATAGTGATATTCTTAAAGAAGGCAATGATCCTATTGTCTTTCGAGAACAGACTATTTTAAAACAGCAAAGCAATATTTTTCAAGAAATTGCAAAAGCGGCTTTTGAAAGCAAAAAAGCAGAGTTGAAAAATGAAGGTAAAAACGGTCGCTGGTTTTCTCCACTAGAGTTGCACGTGATTCCACACATAGGTAATTTACCTATAGAAAAATTAACAGCCAATATCATTCGCAATGTTCTCGCGCCCCTTTGGCATGAAAAAGCAGACACAGCGCGAAAAGCACTTAACCGTATCAATATTTGCTTGAAATATGCTGCGGCTCTTGGTTTAGATGTTGATTTACAGGCTTGTATGAAAGCACGCGCTCTTTTAGGAAAACCACGTGCTACATCAACAAATATTCCTGCTATGCCATGGCAAGAGGTTCCGGCATTTTATCAAAGCTTGGATGATAAGATCCTTTCAAATTTAGCACTGAAGTTATTGATTTTGACAGGCGCACGGTCATATCCATTGCGCTATTTGCGTCTTGAACAAATTGACAAAAATATATGGACGATACCAAAAGAAAACATGAAAGGTATTGTAGGGAAAGTTTCAGACTTTCGCGTGCCACTAAGTGATGAAGCTTTGAGAGTTATTGAAAAAACTCTCCCCTTTGAAAAGAATGGTTTTCTCTTTTCTGGTCTTAGAGGCAACCCCATTTCTGATGCCACCATGGCAAAGTATATGACAGTTTGTGGTTTGACTTATCGTCCCCATGGTTTTCGGTCAAGCTTACGGGATTGGATAGCAGAGACAACGTCAACACCATTTGAGATTGCCGAAACTGTTCTTGCACATACAGTTGGGAGTTCAGTGACGAAAGCCTACATGCGAACGGATTTTTTAGAACAGCGACATGTTCTCTTGGAACAATGGGCGTCTTTTATATCAGGAAAGGCTTGACAAAATTAAAAATAGAGAGTCTTTTCTCAGAAATTTTTCTCAAATGATGTAAGTGCCTGAACTGGATTCTTTTAGTGCCTGAACTGGATTCTTTTAGTGCCTGAACTGGATTCTTTTAGTGCCTGAACTGGATTCTTTTAGTGCCTGAACTGGATTCTTTTGCAGCATTTACGTTTACTTCACTTTGAAATAAAAGGAAAAAGTTGGACGATGTTTAAAACATTACTCGCCTTTTAGCTAGAGAAGATTAAAGAGAGATTCCAAAGTGTGATTCATATATAAAGTAGACTTTAATATAGAATATTTGTCAGTTTACCATGTTAATATTATGATTCGATATTTTGTATTGTTGGTTAAGAGTAATGATAAACACTAAAGAATTTTCTTTAAAAACACTTAAACTTGATCTAGAAAATCCTAGAATTCCCAGATTCACAAGTGAAAAGGATGCTATAAATTTTCTTTGTATTACAGAAAAAATTTTGGAATTGGCCGAAGATATTGCTGAAAACGGGTTGTCTCCATTTGAAAAGCTTATGGTAATACAAGATGGAGAGAAGTACGTTGTTAAAGAAGGTAATCGGCGGCTTGCTGCGCTCAAACTTCTTGATAATCCAAGTCTAGCTCCAGAGCATCTAGGTAAAAAGATCGCTAAATATAGTGCTGACCGTAAAATTCACATAACTTCTGTAGAATGTGCTATTGCTTCTGACATAAAAGAAGCAAATCACTGGATGGAGATAAAGCATTTAGGTCAAAATAATGGAAAAGGTGTGAAGCCATGGAATGCTATACAAAAGTCACGTTATTCGCCAGACAATCCGAATAGATTTGCATACCTATTATTGAATCATCTGTTGGAGGATCCTTCATTAGATTATGAGATAACGACTGTCACACGTTTGATTTCTAAAACAACTTTTTTTGAGTATACTGGAATTTATTATAATCAGTTGGAGGACAAGCTCATCTTTTCATGTTCATATGAAGAAAATTCTGCACTTGATAATTTTTTGAAACAATTTGTACAAGATATACTTGAAAAAAAGATAAATTCTCGTTCTTGCAATAATAGAAAAGATATAGAAAAATATTTTGAAATCTTATCTCGCAAATTTGGTCTAACTAAATCATTTGATTCTTCTAATCTAACTAATTTATTTAGTTCTTCTAAAAAGCTTGCTAGAAAAGGCAAGGATAAAAAAGAAACAGAGTATTCTAAAAGAAAAGATAATCTACCTACAAGCGATGCGAATAAAGATGGAAATTATCCAAAACAAAAATTATTTCGCCGCATTTATGATGAAGAAATTGCAGATCAGTTGCAGAAATTAGGTATTATAAAACCCATCAGTATATATTCTTCAGTAAAAAAATTAGGTACTGACGCTGATACACCTCTTGTGTATATAGCGTTTAGTTGTTTATTCGAAGGGCTGACAGGCTTTTTAGGCCGAGAAAACAAATCTTTTGATAATTTTTTAAAGGATAAGTTTTCAAAGTATTGTCGATTATTAAAAACCGAACTTGACGATACACAGTATATAAATGAAAATGAGAAAGCTATTTTAGACACTCTAGCGAAGGTTAGAATGCAAGCCAATACAGCTAAACATGCCTTCCGTTCAGCACCCTTGAGTTATCTAGAGGTTCTCAGTGATATACAAGTATTAAAGCCAGTGTTAATGCAATTAATCAATGAAGTGTATGACAAAAAATTGCAGAATGCTCGTCAAATGCTTTAGCCATTGCTGGCCAATATGAACAAAATATGATAACATGGCTTTGTTTTAATACTGTAAGGTTTACAGAGATGGCTTATAATTATTCTCCATTAAGGTATCCTGGTGGCAAGGCTGCACTCTATGGAAGAATCAAAGAAATTTTTGAGAAAAATGGATTAAATGGATGTTCTTATCGTGAGCCTTTTGCTGGTGGGGGCGGATTGGCTCTAAATTTTCTTTTAAATAACGATGTTAAAGATATCTACATTAATGATATTGATCCGTTTATTTGGAGTTTTTGGTATTGTGTTTTGCACAAGACAGAAGAATTAATAGAAAAAATCAATACAACGACCATTAACTTAGAAGAGTGGTATAAACAAAAAGAAATTTCTCCTGAAAACGCAGACGTGCTTAGCGTTGGGTTTGCTGCATTTTTTTTGAATCGCACAAACAGATCTGGAATCATTAAAAATGCTGGTCCTATTGGAGGAAAACAACAAGTTGGGAGTTACAAAATAAACTGTAGATTCAACAAAAGGGACTTAATTAGCCGGATTAGAAATATAAGTGTACAAAAAGATAGGATATATTTAACTCGTTTAAATGCACAGGAATTTTTGCTGCGTTATGGAACTGATGAAAACACCTTTTTTTATATGGACCCTCCTTATTTTAAAAAAGGAAAAGAGCTGTATACTTCATTTTATAAAGCTAAAGATCATTGCGATTTAGAAAGTATCATTTCTAAACATGTGAATGCGCTTTGGTTAATTACTTATGACAACGTAGAAGAAATTAAATTCTTGTACAATCAATATCCTAAAATAGAATTTAATATACGGTATTCTCTACAAAATAAGAGACAAGCTCAAGAACTGATGATTTTCTCACCAAAGATCAAAATTCCACAATCATTAGAACAGAATATAACATCACTTTGTAACGTGGCTTAGCTGCTTTCATAAACAAAATTTGTTCTCTCTACAAGCTTTGAAAGTTTGATTGCTGTCAGTCAATTTCATATTTTAAGGAAAGGTTTGGTGTGTTTAACTCTTTGAGAACCACTATTTTAAATGGGCGAAGACATTCTCTATCGCCTCCATGAGACGAGCAAAATTAAGAAATCATTTTCTAAAGAATTTCGCGCGTCTCAGAGTATGTTTAGAGTTGGATATTTGGTTTTTGTGTAAAAATACTTACTAATGCATCTATAATACGTGAAAAATCAAGCGCTAATAAGAGTATAATGAGTACAATCCATTTCGTATAACGAGACATCACTTTTATACTTTTGTAGGTCATGATGATTTCTTGAAGTATTTCTTTTTCTGCTTCTGTAAGCTCTATATCGTCTTGTGTTTTTTTTCTAGCCATGTTTCCACCCACACACGTGTTCACCTAGATTATTGTGCTTTAAGATCTCTCTTGCTAAGTTTGAACTGATGGTGTTCAGATCTTTCCGGCTTAAATAAATTGGCAACCAGCCAATACAAGAAGAAGCATATTTATTTGTCGCGCAACCAGTCAGAGAGAGCAGCATGCACATCAGCATCACTTTTTTGATTAACTTCATTTTCCACCTCCAGCCGTGTTGTGGCTGCTTTTAAAGCTTTTTCTGTTTGCTTTTGTTGCTCTGCTTTTTTCCCAAGAGTAAAAGCTCTTGCTAATGCAATAAAAAAAGCGGCTAAAGCCGCGCCTGTTAGCATCAGATTTCTTTTCATCCATAAGATCATAGGCGGTGCTCCTGAAAGCGTTTAGCAACAAAGAAAATACCAGCACATGCGGCTAAAACCATAATGGTTGCCAAAGCCCATTGGATTGGTCCATTTCCTGCTAACAAACCACCAAGCCCAGAAAAAGAGCCAATAATCGGAGCAAGTGCTTCTGCTTTGAAAATCCCCGTTGGTGCTTGCGTTTCTACTGTTTGATAATTGGAGGAAACATAAGCCCCTTTTGCCCATAGCCCTGTTTCTGCTGCGCGCCGGTGTGCTAGACCTTCAAGACGCTTCCCGCCTGCTTTGGTCCATTTCTGTAGCTCGGCAGGGACAGCTTCATATTCACCTTGATTGAGCTTTTTTAACAGTGTCGAGTTACAAAAGGCTCCTGTTCCTACATTATAGCAAAACGACACTAACGCCGCGAATTGTTCATCTGTTAATGAAACTGTAACAGCGCGTTCAACGACATTTTCAAATTGTCTTAAATCTTGGCAAAGAAGTTCTTCTGCTTGCTTTTCAGTGATTGTCATGCCTTCGTAAATAAAAGGCTTTCCAGCACTGTTTGTATGTCCATAACCTATTGTCCACACCCCAATGGCATCTTTATAGGCGTTCAAACGCAAACCTTCCCATTGTTTAATAAGTGCTAGTCCTTCTGATGATATTTTTCGCATATGATTCTCCATAAAAAAGCTCCGCAAAAAGCAGAGCTGGATTAAAAAATTGACATCTTTCTCATTCGGAAAGATAGCTTGGTTAAGCTTCATGTCGCTTTTTCATTGGAATAAAAGAAGATTTTTTCTCAACTTTTAATTTCTCTCTTGACAAATATTCGTTTATAAACGAATATACATCATGTTTGAAATACGTCACTACCTTACTTCTGATGGCAAAGACTTGATAGCTGATTGGCTGCGAAAGCTCCGTGATATACAGGCTAAAACTGCAATTATTCGCCGCCTTAATCGTTTAGAGCAGGGAAACTTTGGCGATTTCAAGCCGCTTCGTGAGGGTGTTCATGAATTGCGTATTAATGTTGGTCCTGGCTACCGAGTTTATTATGTCCAATCTGGAAAGACCGTATTGTTGCTATTATGCGGTGGCAGCAAAAAAACACAAGAGACTGATATCACTCGTGCATGTGCTTGCTGGCGTGATTGGCAAAACCGTGAAGATTAAAGGAGTGCAAAAATGAAAGACCGTAACCATGATGATGCAATGGCAGAAATATTCCGTGATGACCCTGAGTTGGCAGCAGCTACCCTTGATGCAATCCTAGCAGATGGTGATCAAGGTGAGCTACTTGTAACTCTACGCCAAATGGCCAAAGCTTATGGTGGTGTTCAAGCTGTAGCTAAAGCAGCCAACTTGAACCCAACACAACTTTACCGTACACTTTCAGAAAAAGGTAATCCAGAGTTCCGCAGCTTGAATGCTTTACTGCGTACCATGGGGTTTCGTTTGGCTGTACAGCCTCTTGAACGACCAGTTCCACACGTGTAACTTTAGTGTTCACTCCCCACCTTTAAAGATGGGAAGGGAGGTACTTAAGCAACCTTTTTAATGGGGCTCTCTAAATCTGGTTCGTAAGTTCGCAACAAAGAATCCATACGATGTGGAAGTTCTGAAGCTCCAAAATCTGTCAAAATTGCCAAGATTTTTGTAATATTAGGCACGTCATCTTGAAGCTTTAAAACCAGAGCATCTACGACCGATTCCATAACCTCAACTATAGCATTGCAGTCCTTATCTCCAATGCCTCGATGGTTAGAAAGCTTAAACAATGCCATCCACAAATCGCATAAGAAGTCGACACTGCTATTCATTGCACACCCCCATGGATTTGTTCTCTCAAACATGCCAATCCTCTAGATGTGATTTTCGTTGAAGGCAGGACCTTTTCTGTCCCATCTGGTCTTTGAATGGTAATCGCAGGACAATCCATAAAGCCTTTCTTTATTTTGTCCTGATAAGGTAATAGAGGCGCCCCTGGAGCCCGTCGATACACCCAGTCATGTTGACGCAAGTAATCAGTTAAATCCTTTGGCCGTACTTCTAACATCTTCGCAGCTTCTATCAAACCGAATAAACCATCAGAACGTTTTAAACCATCCAAAGCCTCTGCTTTTGGAGTTAGTTCAGCAATAACATGGTCTTTCTGCTCAATTTGAGTTTGTAAGTGATTCAAGACACCAAGTAATGCTTCGGGTTTAGAGTAGTCAACTTGTGGTGCAGGTATTTGTGGTGTTGTTACTTGCTTCAAAAGCCGTTCGCATTTGATAAAGTATAAACGAGCCTCTCTACCTTTCTTATTGTTTTCAAGCATAGAAAGCTCTTTTGCTACACTTAAAGTTAGATGATAATCTTTACGATTGTGACCACCTCTACCTTTGCTCACCAGATTTGGCGAGCAAACAAAATCATGATTTTCTAATAAATTATATTTTTTGATACGGTCAGTAATCCAATTGGAAAAGTCTCGTTTTGCCTCTAAGAATGCGTGCAGATTACGTGCATTTACTGTTTGAACAGTATCACCATCAATGACCTGTTCTGTAATTTTTATAAGAGTGTTCATTATGAACTCCTGTGTAATTAGACGTTTTTGATTGACACTCAATAAAAAAGTGCCGGGTGCTCAAAAACACGGTACACAGTCCGTCGTTATGCTTTTCCCAAAAGGGTATTGTATAGCATAACCACACCCGACAATGTCATTATACGCATGTAGCATATAACAAGTCAAAGTCTTTAATGTGCGGAAAAGAGATTGGTTCGGCAATCCACCCGCTGTGTATTTTAAGGTGTTTTTGAGGCACCTGATTCGAAAATACACATTACAGAAATAATGTCAAGCGGTTTTCGAGATTTTTTACATTTTTGCTAATTTGACTTATCTATCTTCCTCATCCATATGGATGACGCCTTCGCCTTCGTCGCATGCGTTTGGTGGTGCGTTTGGATCAAGGGTATC
>NZ_JBHIMJ010000084.1:0-18625 GCF_042194035.1 Bartonella sp. OC16QHHD
TAGGCTGCCTAGCTTATCCCTTGCCAATGGACATGATGGGCGTCTTTTACTCTATTGTTATGCTGGCTGCTCTTTTAGAGAAATCATACAAGCGCTCATTAGAATTGGCTTGCTTGGAAAACAAGCGTTTTTTGATAAAGCTTATGATCACGCTCCTTCTTTATCCAAACAGTTTTGTGCTGATTTCAAACGAGCAAAACAGAAAGCAGAGAGAGCAAAAGCAATTTGGCAACAAAGCCAACCTATTAAAAACACTTTAGCAGAAACCTATTTACGTATGCGGGGTATTACATGTGATTTGCCTCCTGATTTACGCTTTTACGACAAATGTCCACACCCCTCTGGGGTTACACTGCCCGCGTTGGTTGCTTTTGTTAAGGGCGCTGGCTCTTTCGCCATTTATAGAACCTTTTTAAAAGACAATGGCTGTAAAACAGATCAATCACCAGCCAAAGCTATGTTGGGATCTGTAACGGGGGGTGCTGTGCATTTAAGTCAAGGTAATCCAAAACATCTGGTCATTTGTGAGGGCATTGAAACCGGTCTGGCTCTTTTGTCTGGGTTGTTATCAGAGCCCGTTAATTTATGGGCGTCTCTTTCAACCAGTGGCATGATGCGTGTGAATTTACCCCATACAAAAGGACGTCTCACCATTGCAATGGACGGCGATGATGCGGGTCGTAAAGCAGGTTTTAACCTCGCTGCGCGTGCCTATAGACAAGGCCTTGAGGTTTTTATCATGCAAGCTCCAAAAGGAACCGATTTTAATAACGTATTACTTTCTGAAAAGAAGGAACTATGAAAGAGAGTCATTTACAAAACAACAATGAAAATACCCCCGTCAATGATAACGATAATGCTTGTTTACGGTTGGAAAAGATTTATTGTTGTTAGAAGGGAACGATCCGCTGGGACGCAGTTTGCAGGATTCTGGCCTGCTGCACACGAAACGCTGCGTGCCCAAGAGAGATTAATGCAAGCGTCAAAACAAAAAGCGATAGAAGTCTGGGCGCATTAGGCTGGCATGGAAGTCCCATGTCGCATGGGGCAGCTTTATGCTGCATCTGGCAGAGGCAAAGAGACTTTTTCTTTTAGTTATGACCAAACTTGGTTGAAGAGCGGGCATAGCCAGCTGTTTGATCCAGATTTGCAGCTTTATTCGGGGCTGCAATATACTCGGGAGGATCATGACAATTTTGGCCTTTAGGTACTGATAATTTTTTAATTAAAAGCAGTTGCTTTTAATTAATTTAGGTGGTACTGCGAAAGTAAGCAGATATCCTCGTCTATATAGTTTCATTGGGATTATGTTTTATCAAGGGTGATTCTGTGCTGGAAAATTTATAGCATGTTTAAATATAAGGGGGAGGCATGAGTCATAGTTTTGTCGATATCGTAAATAATCCTGCATATAATGAAAAATCGTTGGCGCTGGTAGTCGCAGGGACTGCTGAGATAGCGCGGAATGTCATAGATTCACTAATTAATGGTGGTTATTTCGTAGTTTTTACATGGTTCAGTAATGAAACCGCCGTTAGTGATATGAAGCATCGGTACCAAAGTGCTGTCTTGCCAGTTCGCTTGGATTTGACATCTGAGCAAGACGTCGTGCAGTTTTGTGCTGCCTTAGAAAATGTTAGAATTGAGATAGCTATCTACTGTGCTGGTTATAACCCAGCATGTTTGTGCGATGAGCTGGAACCCGAAAATATTAACGCCATCACTCGTCTTAACTATCTGTCAGCCGTGCTGATTTTTAATACGGTAGTCAAAACGATGAAGCAGTATAAAGAAAATGAGACCAAGCTGGTGTTTATCAGTTCGGTGTCCGCAAAAAAAATCAGAGTGGGTAACTCTTTATATGGCTCGACGAAGGCAGCTGTGGAAAGATATCTCTCCGGCATTGCATTGGAAATGGGCCG
Source organism: Bartonella sp. OC16QHHD (assembly GCF_042194035.1). Lineage (NCBI taxonomy): Bacteria > Pseudomonadati > Pseudomonadota > Alphaproteobacteria > Hyphomicrobiales > Bartonellaceae > Bartonella > Bartonella sp. OC16QHHD. Next base: position 1,923 of record NZ_JBHIMJ010000084.1, read on the forward strand.
ATTCAATATCAGAACGCTGTGCATAAGCCCTGGTTATATCAAGACAAAGATGCTTCAGGACTATTGTGCGAAAGAAGGAAGAAGTATTGCTAGCATAGAAAAAACCATCCCAATGAGGAAAATGTTGGCTGCCGAAGATGTTGCGAATGCTATCAATGCGTTTATTAACGGTAAAATTATTACTACAGGCGTTTCATTAACGATCGGGAATGGTGAGGGGATCATCTAATGTATATTACAAAAATTAGCCAGATTTTTAAAGATGTCATGTATCTTGATGAGTCAGAAGAGCTTGATCCGCACAAGTCGCTATTCTCTGATTACGGAATGACTTCGATTGATTATATTGATTTTGCCTTCGAGTTAAAAAAGCACTTCAAGGTTGATGTTAGCCCTGAAAGCCTTTGGCCGGTAAATAAATGGGCCACTACAGAAGCATTTTACTCATTTGATACCAAAGAGTGGACTAGCGAAGGTGTTGCTAAAATCAATGACCTGCTGGGGTTAAAAGAATATGAATCGATTGATAAGAAAATCCAGTTTAAAGAACTCTACTCCTATTTCACGCTGAATTATATCAACCAGCGTATATCAGTTTTAAAGCGCAACTAGCATGACGGAAAGGGTCTATATAAAAAACTATGGTGTGTATCAGCAATTCGCGCCTAATAGTGCAGCGCTGAGCCAGCTGCTCAGCACTGCGGATGACATTAATCCTTGTGATATGGACTATTACCACTTTTCGACACCGTCTATGATAGACAAGAAGCTGGTCAGCAGAGAAGACCGCTCAGTGCTAAATGATATGTCAAAAATGGTAATCAATGCGCTGATAGATTTTCAAAGTAAAGATTGCCTAGCGGAGCATGCAAAAGCTTTTCTATATACTGCATGCGATAGCGAAGACCGCAGCTTTGATTTGCTTTTTGAAATTTGCCGTAAATATAAGGACGATGGTTCAGTCTGGAAGCATATCCAGCAGTATAAGGAGATGAATAATCCTCTGAATACGTTGCGATTGTTGCCAACAAATGTGTTGTATCACATCTCAAAATTGTTACTTGATCATGAGGAAGGGATGCCGTTACGTGCCGCATCATTAAGTGGCCTAGTTGCATTGAAATTGGCTTATGCTGACATCGCTAATATAATTGCAAAAGAGCGAGCGATGGTTGTTAGTGCAGCAAATATGCTGAACTTCGATAGTCTGACTGTCTTTAAAAAATTCGGTGAAATTCGACAAAGTGATAAAGATATTTCTGGTATTATCCCGAGTTGGGGGGCAGCAGTGATGTCTTTAGACAATAACAGTTGCGATGCACTAGCTGAATTAATCTCTGTGACTATTCGTTATTGCCCTAAAGTCAGTTTTGAAGAACGGGACTGGGAAAGCCTGTTGAGTAAACAACGAACGCAACAGGGGGAACCTGATGTTATTGTTAGTTATAACAACGGTATTCGTATGCAACAAATAGCTGAATATTCAGCGCTAGAGAAATTTTTTCCAGGGATACCGGTTGTTAACTATAAATCTAAAACTGGGTACACTGGAAAACTCAATAACATACTGGATATTTTATGCTGTCTTAATGATCCTGCGATTCCCTCGGGGGCCCGAGTTATGCTGACTGGTGCGGCTATCAATTATGGTATCGGAAATATTTGGATAATTAAACACTAAGGGGAGCTTTACAATGAATACCCATTTTGATGCAGATACATTATGTATTAGTGCATATGGGGCTGTTACGCCATTAGGCAGCCACTTGGATGAAATTCACGCCTGCTTTATGCGTGAGAAAAGTGGTATACGGAAGATTAAAAAATTTGATCACCAGTATTTTCAAACTCATGAAGCTGGGATTCCTATAGAAGGTAATGAGTTGCTACGCTGGCCTAAAAAAAAATCCTTCAGAAACGGCGAGCTTTTTTATGCGGGCTTAGCAGCAAAGAGACTGCATGAACAACTGCATTTGCAGGGATATTATCCAGCAGAAGATATTGGCTGTATTGTAGGGATTGATGAATCGGCAATCGATATTGAAAAGTGTATCGGTTTTGCAGACAAGGTTCCCGCCGACGCGGATAAGCAATGCTTGGTCGATGTCGCGCTAGAACATTTTAAAATTGATGAGTTTTTTGATCTCGATACAACTGCGGTTCTAAAAACGATACATGAAATTATCCCGTTTGCGGGCCTGAGCTTTGCTCTTCTAGGCCTTTGTTCTGCATCAACGCAAAGTATCGGCCTCGCGATGCGAGCCATCCGCAATGGTGAAGTTAAAGCGGCGATTTGCGGCGGTGTTTCTGCGAAAGTCACCCCGCTGAATCTTGCGCGATTAGAAGAAATGGGAGTGATATCGACTGATCAAAACTACAGTGGACCACGGCGTTCGCGGCCTTTTGACCGGCATCGCAGCGGATTTGTTTTAGCGGAGGGCGCAGGTCTGTTCGTTATTGAAAAATTATCTAACGTACTGGCGCGGCAGCGTGAGCCGTTGGCCTATTTATTGGGTTACGGCGGTGCACTTTGCGCACAGCATATTGTAGCGCCGCATAAAGATGATCTCGAAATGCAACTGTCGATGGAACGAGCCATCGAACATGCGGGTATTGACCGTACCGCTATTGATTTTGTGAATACACATGGGACATCGACAGTACAAAATGATCAGCACGAAGCCAGCGCAATCAGAACGGTTTTTGGCGCGTACAACCCAGCGATTGTGGCAACAAAATCTTGGCACGGGCATCTGATTGCTGCTGCCGGTGCGATGGAAATTTTGTGTGTACTGGTTTCTTTTCGGAACAATGTTTTGCCTAAAATTTTGAATTGTGATGAAATCGATCCTCAATTGCCTGCTAGCATTGCGCTTGTGAGGGAGCATCAGTACCGACCGCTTAAATATGCATTGAAAAACTCATTTGGTATGGGTGGTAGCGCAAGCAGCTTGGTTTTAGGGAATCCACAATATCTGTAAGGGACACCTCATGCTAACAATATATTCCTTATTAGAAAGAAACTGGCAAGTGATTTATCATCACAGTCATTATTCGGCAGAGGATGTCAGCATGATGACAAAAGGGTGTGCAGATACCGTAGTTAGATATTTTCGTGATCGCCCGCAAGAGGAGCAAAATAAGCTGTTTGTTTTTGTGATTAGAAATAATTTCGAAGGTCTAATCAGCTATTTTGTTGCGTCTATGCTAAAATTGAAAGCTTGGATCGTCAGTATTCATGATTTAGACATTGTTGATATGCTGGTTGATGCCAATTGCATTGCGGCTGTTGTAATGAGCCATGAAGTTAGGAATATTAGTATCATCAGTCACCGGATTAATATCGCGTTTGATCACTGTTTTTCAACTGTGAACGAAAATCTGGCTGATTTTACAGCATATCCGTGCGCGCATTTCTATTTTTGTACCTCCGGAACAACCAGTAAGCCGAAGTTGATTCAATATCATGAAAATATTCTGATTGAGAATGCCATCGCGGTGAGCCAATCTCTTGGACTAAGTAATGAAGATTGCTCATTGTGTTATTTCCCGGTGCAGTATATGTATGGTCTCTCTACTATGCTATGTGCCTTCTTATCGGATAGCAAACTGGTATTTGAAAAATTTCAAATAAGTAATATTGTTGAACTCGTTTCGCACTATAGCATTACCAACTTGCCTTTAATCGGTGACTGGATGCTGGAAGTAAGCGACATTTTTACCAAAAGCCGAATCCATGTGCAAAATATCTTGAATGCATCCGATCGTTTGCTCACCGTACAAGCATCGGGCATCCTCTCATCATGCACGACGTTATGGAATAACTTCGGTCAGACCGAATCCGGACCGCGCTTGTTTCATAATAAGATCTGCTCGCTACGCGATATTGAAAGAACCAGTAAATATGGCGTTGTGGCACCGGGTAAGGTTCTGGTGAGTGATATAAAAATTGATTTGCGCCCCATTGATCGGGCGGATGCTTCTGATTCAGTGCGCCGTATGTTTTATAAAACGCCTTTCGCGTGTGATGGTTATGTTGATAGTTCCTTGCAATTAAAGCCGCGTGATGAATGGTTTGATTCCGGCGACCTGTTTGTTAAAGATGAATCCGAATGCTATTACTGGATAGCCAGAGCCGTTAATGAATTTAAACACAATGGTAAGTTTATCCCAGTTCAACTGATCTCAAATGACATTATTAAGTATGCCGGATGTTTAAGGCATTACTTTTCAAAAGCACAGAACGGCGATCTTTATCTCAACCTTGATATGTCGGCAAATAGTGAGCAGGTTAAAGTCGTTACTAAACTATTGACTGATAAATGGTATCAGTATGCATTTAAAGTAAATATCAGAAAAATTGCCACGACAAATACAGGGAAAATAAAATGTACCATGTAGATAAAGCTCATGATATGAGCAGAGTGTATGTTAATCGTCGTGCAAACAATTATCTGTGCATTGTGAGCCATTCTTTTTATACCTATTTTTTAGCTATTAATAGGCTTCATCGTTATTTGCCTGTATCGACGAGACGTACATCGAGAATGATATTGCACCGTGAAATGGCGAAGGTACTTTTTATCGATATATTTAAACGGATTTTGCCAGATGTAAAGATGTCACACAGTTCTGTAAGCCATGGACGGAGTAAAAGTATTATGTTGGTTAATAAAGATCCGCGGATTCGGTCTGTCGGGGTTGATATCGAATTTATTGAGAAAAAAAAACTACCGAGACCATTTATGCTAGATTACTGTAAAAAATGCGCGGACTTTCCAGCAGGGCAGGTGCTGGATAATCGTCTATGCACCACAATATTTAGCTGCATGGAGAGCTTGTATAAGGCATTATGCACCATCTCGGCGTGCATTTTTGATATAAATGATTATTTTTTAGTTGAACATGACAGGACGCGATGTGTTTTTCGGTACGTTGGGAATATATTTGCGTTTAAAGGGATGACGTTTATTTGTAACTGCTATTATCTTTGTCAATCTGTGATAACCGTTGTTTTGCTGGATGCATATTTGCAATCAATTATTTTAGATGACCTCTTATATGAGGACATAACCGTTTCTATACCCAGTTAGTTTTTAACGAGTTTATGGCAATGCCATAACTAGCTTCATTTAGAGGAATATGTGATGAATGATTTACTGGTGAATATCACCCCTGAGCACTATGAAAGGTATGCTACTGAAGGTACATCATCGTGGAATGCGTATTTGATGGAAAGAATTCTGGAAGAAGCATCTGGTGTTACTTCTGCGAAGAAAAAAATTCTCGATATTGGCATGGGAACTGGCCACATGCTTTTCAAACTTTACCGCTCCCAAAAACTCACAGACTATTCCTTTTACGGGGTTGATATCGATCCCCGTATGGTTCAGTTTTGTGTTAAAAAATGTACCGAGTTAAAATACCAGCATGCATTCAACATCATTGAAGCCAGTGTCAGCAATTTACCGTTTCCCGATAACTCCTTTTCAATGATTTATGCCCGTTCCGTAATTCATCACTGGGCTGAACCTAAAAAAGGATTACAGGAGTTGTGCTGTGTTTTAGATCGCGGCGGTCGTATTATCATCCACGACCCCCTGGCTGATTCAGAAGAAACAGCACTGGGTATTTTTAACCAATCACGTCGTGAATGCGGTGTGGCAGCTATGTCCACAGAAGAAAAATTTACATTAGCCGGTATCACCGATCTTTTATACGGCTGCGATCTTAGTGAGATGAGCTGGACAGTGACACGTGGAGAAGGTCTAGCAGCTCTGGGTTGTGCAATTTTCATTAAAAAGGTCTGAGTTATCATGGATTATTTCTGTGCTGAAATGTATGCAAAAATGCAACCACGTATAACGGCAATAACTGGCTGCCATGCACTCGATTACATTGCTTTCCGCGATTTGGTTAGGATAAGTACACGCGTTTATTCGATCACTGGTGATAGTGGTTCTTTGACTCAAGTGGACTCTGCGGGTGAACACTTACCGATGCTGATTAGTGCTACAAGTGGCATCACTGGGGCGATGAAAATGGCCAACGTTCGTTTAAAATTCTGTAAGGAAGGGATCAGCTCATCAGAGCGCAATTTAATTCGTAACCTGCGCGCGCGGCAGGTTTTTTCCCCAGGGGATGTTGTTGGCAACCTGTTTACGATTAATCTGTTTTCATCTTTACACTACTTGGCGTGTGAAATTTTAAAAAATTGCCGTGCACATGTTGTGCCGGTTGGCGATATTGCTCTGCTGCTGAAGAGTCATTTCGAGTTTCTGGCTGAAATACGGCTCTCGGTACTGTTTGGTGTGCCCAGCACCATCGTTCAGTTCGTTGAAGCCATGCTCAGCCTTGGGGTTCCACTGGCAATTAAAAAAGTGGTCTTTACTGGTGAATCGATGCTGAGCGTGCATGAAAACTATCTGCGCGAGATGCTGGGCGCCGATCTGCGGATAATTGGTTTATATGGTTTGTCGGAGTGCGGTTTCATTGGTATGTCCGCCGAAGGGCGGCTTAATCGGTACCTACTCTTCAGCGATGATTTCTTCTTTGAATATGAAGATAAGAGAGGACTGCTAGTGACATCGCTGGATCCCGATGCCTCGCGCAAACTTATCAGATACTCCGTGGGCGATATGGGCACATTATCCGTTGAAAATGGTGACCTCTATTTTGAAGGTATTAAACGCAATGCTGTTGATTTTAATTTCATGGGAAATTTGATTAGCCATGAAAAAATATTCAAAATTATTAATCGAAGGTTGCCCGATGTGATTGTTCAAATTGTATTGTCTTTATCCGCGGATAGACAAGAGATTATGGATATTAAAATCTGCCGCGAAGTATTTCACAACCTTGATTTGTCCGAACTAACTGAGGAAATCTATCATTTGCCGGATATTTATGAAGCCTATATGAAAAAGCGCGGGCGTATTAATCTCACCCTCGTCGAATATAGCGATTTGCTTTTCTCACCCAGAGGGAAATGCCTGCTAGTTTATGACGCAAGGGAGTCCTGTAATGCAACTTGATAATTTGTGTAATGAAATTGTATCAGGCAATTCGCATACGATAAATGTCAACATCAGGTTTTATAGCGTGTCACCGGAGCAGCAGGAGTAAATCATGTCAGATGATGTTATTGATAATTATGGTTTAGATAATAACGCATTGTTTATTCGTGGATGTAATTTGATTGATATTGCCGATGAAAACCGTTATTTGCAGAACGCATGGTTTGTACTGACCGGCAACCTTCTTAATGAAGAACAGATGGATCGGCTGATTCAGAATGCTAACGCCGAACTGCAAAAGACGAACCCTACAGCCAAACTGCAGGCGATGCATCAACTGATCAATGTATTGCCATCTTTGAGTTTAACGCAGCGATTTATGATGTTATTATCGCAAGTTGAGGTTTCTGCGGCTCAGGGTAAGGTCATGGCTCCCGTAAGCGACGGTGGTTGTCTTAAAATTATCTTGCTGATGCCGTGGATTATTGCATTGGCGTGCTCTTCCCAACAGTTTTCCGATTTGCCGGCGATCGAAAATTGCAATACCTTGGAGCTTGCTTTTTGGTTAGTATTAACTAGCAAGGAAGCTTCTTCCGACTGGGATATTAATGTGCTTTGCGGGTGCATGTCTCTACTGCTGGGCGGGTTTGGTACTGTGACACCCACAACCACCATGGTAAGATTTATTATCAGTACCAAGAGCGACGTCATTTCTGCACTAATCGGTGGGTTTAGTGCCATTGGCTCCGTGCATATGGGAGCCTGCAAATATGCTATCATGCGACTTTCTGGTGTCCTCCATGAGATTGAAGCCGGGAATCTTAAGGCGGCGGTAACGCATTATTGCAAAGACAAACCCTGGCCAAGGTTTGGTCATCCGATTATGCAATGGGATGTCCGGGTTGATTTCTTTTTTTCACGCTTTCAGGTGCCTATGTGCCCCTTCAGTTCGCTTGTGCGATCTATTTCGGACAATACAGGACTGCAACCCAATGTCGATTTTCTAATTGCAAGCATCATGAGCAAACATCGGGCTTCTCCTGAGCTGGGATTGTTGGCTTTTTTCGTTTGTCGTATGCCTATACTTCTCGCGCACTATCAAGCGCGGTTTAGCACTCATTCCTTCAGTTTATCATCAAAGGATTTAAGAGAAAAATATAAAAAGGTCTCCCAATTATGGCTATAAAGCATCACACCGAGCCAAATTTCTTGGGTATATGTCAGAGTATCACCTTAATCACACCGATGCGTGCTTACGGGCAAATCGATATTTCTCACTGGGAGTTAGCCCATAACTATTTGAAACAGGGCTTGTTACTCGAAGCCTTGCATCAGTTTTCAGTTCGATTCGCCACCATGGTGGCTAAAAACTCGGATCTCACTTATCGCTATCTCCCTGTTATGGTTGAACAGTTTTTCTCTACCACCCATTTTGATAGCGATCGGTTATGCGTTGAAGGACATATTGAACGCATTAATGAGGCCTATCGTATTCACTGTAAGGCTAGCACATATGACAATGGAAAGGCCGTTATTGCGCAGGCAATCATCATGGTCAGTAAGGTCTGCTTCTTTAGCTCGTGTTCTGAGAAAGCCGCTCTTCCATTACTAGGCGATTTATGTAAGATTTCTTCCGTAACCGGAGATTCTTGTACTTTTTCCTTTAATGCGCATCACCCGCTTTTTGAGGAACATTTCCCCTCCCACGCCGTATGTCCTGGTTCACTATTGATTGAGATGGTTCTGGCTTTGGCCACGCAGGGTAGGGCGAAAAATATCGCATCTGTTGCGCTGAAAAAAGTAAAGTTCATTGAAGCAGTTTATCCGGGAGATACCTATCAGTTGACCATTAAACAGGATACAGAGTGTGAACTGGGTGGCGTTTTTTATATTCATACGGAAACTAAAAAACGAAGCACTTGCGGTAAGTTTTCTATCAAATATAAAAAGGAGGATGCGCCATGTTTAACATAATAATCTCTTTTATTCCGTGGAGTATTTACTCCTGGGTTATCAATGGAAACTTTTTAACTCTGGTCGAACGCTCTCTCATCTTAACTGTGATTTTATTGTTCATTATTGCTGTGAATATTAAAATTGTCCGGCAGGGAGAACCCGTGATGATTACTAACATTCTGACAGTTATTGTCCTGTTTGTTAATTATTTCGCTGGATGGTTTACACTTTTACTGAACTACCCCACAGTTTTTTGCTATCTGTCACTTGCTCTGGTTTCATTGATTAGCTTGCTGGTAAAGAAACCCTTTACCATTTTTTATGCCAGTGCTGGTGTTTCTGAAGAAAAACGCAAACATATCCTATTTTATCTCATCAATAAATATATTACATGGATTTGGGTAATCATCTTTTTTGCCAATGGTCTTCTAGTGGCTTTTTTTACATGGACCCCCCAGATTTGGTTAATCACTATGGGTTTAATTTGTACTGGTATTCTTTTTTCTAAATATCTTCCTAACATCATGCAATATTTTTATCGCATCAAACATCATGGAGCATAATATGTCATTGTTTAACATTCTGACCGGAACCCCTTTATGGGCTTGGATTTTGCTTATTTTTCTCATTGCGAGGGGAATAATCGCATTGAAAGATAGGGAAACGAAGGTTTACCGCCTTTTTCTCTTGCCGTTAGTCTTTCTTTTTTTGGGCGCAAGCGATGTGATTAACCAGCTGGCTTTCCCACGCTGGGGAGCAATCGCAATGTTGGCAGGGCTGATGATCGGCTTTGGCGTTGGCTGGTTGCTCTGGCGTGCTACTGCGCGTTTAAAAATCAAAGAGGGAACGGATTTCATTATTCTGCCTGGTACGCCGTTGACGCTGACATTTATTCTTATCGCTTTTGTCATCAAATTCACATTGATTGTTTTTCTCAAGGTTGTACCTGATTTGAAATATGCATTTGATTTTAACCTTCTTTTTGGTCTTTTAAGTGGGTTTACTGGTGGTGTGTTGTGGGGCGGCACATTAAATTTATATATAGCATTTCGAAAGAATCCAAATTAATCCCTATACCATTAGCTGTGGGTGCTTCCCATTAGAACTATCTCAATAGAAGCTTATTCCTAACAACAACGCTGCATACAAATGCAGCGTTGCCTCGTAGTTTCAGATTTTTTTATCCCAGCGCGTGAAGAGGTGAGGGAAGTGATATATCTGACTATGCCCCTTGGGGGAAGAGCGAGCCTAAAGGTTTAGAATGCTATGAGTTTGAGCTAGCTGGACTTTGAGCAGATGGTTTATCGCTCATGGGAAATCATTTTGTTTTACGATTCAAAAAGAGGATAGTGATGGTCTCATTGGCGTAGGTGGGCAAGAAAACTGTTAGCTTGGCAATGCGTCAACAATTTGTAGAACTATGTTGTGGGACCCCTACGCAAAGCCGTTGCTATGATGGCATGATGCTTTTGTCAAGCATTATGATATGGGGAGGAACCGGTGTTTAAGGGTGCAACTGCGGTCACTATACGATCCAGTAGCATTACGTTTTTACGTTTGAGTATTTAGGAGCGGTAGACTCTGTACAGGCTATGCGTGCAATATGTGAAGCACGCTTGTGGGAATCAGTGTGCCATTATTGCGTTGTGCATGCAACCCTCTAGCTAGTACTTCATTGGTAAGGTTGTTTTTTGAAGCTGATTAATTATCTGGGTGTTTTTTAAGAGAACGCTAGCACTGATGTATCGCGTGCCGTACCAAGAAATCTTCCAAAAAAAAATTATTAAAAATACTAAAAATATATGTGCAAGATGAACAAATGCTTGCTGAGGATATTGTATCAACGACTGTAGCTGCTTAAGGGCACATAATCTTGGGGGGCATAATGTTGTACAAAAAATCATGAAGTCCAAAAAACTCGTAAAGGTGCATTGCACTTCTCCTTTGAGAATTTGGCATCTCCTCTTAGCTTAATACGTTCTCATTATGATATAAACCCCTTGGTTCTCCTGAACACCCTCTTGTGATGCGTTTTTCTGCTGATGCTCAAGAGATCTTTCGTGAATGGATGCAAAAGATTTTTAAAGAAGCCAAAGAGAATAACCTTTCTGAAAGCTTACAAGCGCATCTTTTGAAAATGCCTAAGACCATAGTAAGTCTTGCATTGATTTTTGAATTAACCGAAGGGGGGCGTTTTGAAATCAATAAAGATGCCCTTCAAACAGCCTTGCGATGGGAAAAATATTTGTTAAGTCATGTCAAAAGGCTCTATGCGGCGGCGGATAGCTTAGCAACAGAGGGGGCAAAATTGATTGTCGAGCGCTGTGATCATTTACCCGATGTTTTTACTTTACGTGATATTCATCAAAGAAGTTGGATCAGTTTAACAGATAATAGAGCCGTTAAGCAAGCTTTAGAGCTCTTATGTCGTTCCAATCATATTCGTCAAATAGCAAGTGAAAATAGCTCACAAGGTGGTCGCCCTACCATACGTTATGAATGGCACCCTTTCGTTAAAAACAACAGCATCAAACAATGAAGCCATTGTAATCTTTTGTTATTCTTAAAACCTTCAAAGATCTTATCGTACCAACAGAGGGTTTACAAAGTATCTTTGAGGGTTTTTGTTTTATAATTTTTTAAAGAAGAAACATACAGAGGTCCTTTTAAATCTTGTGTCAAAGATATCCAAAACACAACCTCTATAGGTTTTGACGGGGTTTTGAGTTTTGAGGGTTGCCCCTTTTAGATAAAAAAACGATAAAAAGTAAAAACGTTATTTTTCAATAGGTTAAGATTTTACAGATCTTAAAAAAACAACTCATATTGATAACACAACCTATAAATTCAACTAATAATATACGTTTTGAAGGGGTTTTGACGGTTTTTACACCTTCAAAATATCACTATAAAATGTTTCATAAAATTTATCAAAATACTCATTATGATATATTAAAGCCCATAGTACATTTATCTTGATTAACCCGTGAAATGAATAGCAAATTTCACTACTTTGCTGATCTTATCCCATGTCATAGGCTGTGGATAAATAACCTTTAAAAATCCCTTTTGAAAAAAAATTCTGGTTTTGCAAGAATTTCACCTCAGCTGACACTCGCTATTTATTCCAAATGGATTTAATTAGCTTCATTTTGATTCTTTTGAAGAGAATCAATCTGTAGAATATATTGTCATAGAGTTTAGTCTTTATGTCTCACCCTCTTTATTCTGATAATAAACATGTTTCTTTACGCTCTCTCTTACAAGCCTATCGTGATCAAGCGATATCAGAGCAAGATAAGCAAGCCGCTTTTGAAAAGTTTGTCATTGCCTATTTGACGCAAGACCCGCTTCAAAAGCAAGAATACGAAAAGGTTCAAACTTATAGAGAGGTTGCTGACGAAAAGGGCTGGAAAGGAAGCGATACAGACACCGATATTGATTTGGTAGCTAAAATTCGTGATCAAGACGATTACGTCGCTATTCGTTGTCAATTTTATGAGACCAATCATCAGATTACCCAAGACGATATTGAAAGCTTTATCGCTATTTCTGGTAAAAAGAGATTTAAATACCGTCTTCTCATTGATAGTACGGAAAAAGACTTAAGCGAAAATGCCCATACCATGATTGAAGGGCAAGCGGTTCCGGTTTATCGGATTAATCTCTTTGATATGGAAAATAGTCAAATTGATTGGGGGATCTTTGATAAGACCGGCAACATTGTCCTTTACGAGCAAAAGAAGAAGAAGCTTTTAGATCATCAGAAAGAAGCGCTTAAAGCAGTTTGTGAGGGTTTAAAAGAAGCAGACCGTGGCAAGCTCATTATGGCATGTGGAACGGGGGAAACTTTCACCAGTTTGAAGATAGCAGAAACCATAGCAGGTCAAGGCAAGCATGTATTGTTTCTAGTGCCCTCTCTTGCCTTGATGTCACAAAGCATTCGTGAATGGACCGCTGATGCACAAGTGCCCTTGCGTTGCTTTGCCGTGTGTTCGGATAAGCAAATCGGCAAGCGGCGTAAAAACAAAGAGGATGATGGGGAAATATCGGCATCTGATTTAGCCCTCCCTGCTACCACAGATGCCTCTAGGCTTGTCGAGAAAGTAGGAAACTCTTCTCCCCATGCGATGAGTGTTATTTTTGCTACCTATCAATCAATACAAGTCATTGTTGATGCGCAAAAGGATCATGGTTTAGCAGCCTTTGATTTGATTATTTGTGATGAGGCGCATAGAACAACGGGGGCTTCATTAGGAACTGACGACAATGAATCTGATTTTATCAAGGTTCATGATAACACTCTTATTCGAGGCAAGAAACGTTTGTACATGACAGCAACGCCTCGTATCTTTAGTGACCATGCCAAAAGGCGTGCTGATGAGGTTGAGGCTGTTTTAGCCTCTATGGATAATGAAGCCATTTATGGAAAAGCGCTTTATACCTACAGTTTTACCGATGCGGTCAAGAATGAACTGTTAACCCCTTATAAGATTATTGTTTTGGGTGTTGATGAGGGGGAAATCAGTAAAACCATGGAGATCCCTACCACAAGCAAAGATTATGAACTTACTTTAGATTATAAAACAAAAATTGTTGGCTGTTATCAAGCTTTAACCAAACTGGATCTGAAAGCCGATCTTGGAGATGATACGGCTCCTATGCGGCGGGCTTTGGCTTTTTGTAAAGATATCAAGACCTCTAAACAGATCCGTGATACCTTCCAAGGAAAAGGGGTTAAGCGGATTTTCAATAGACTTTATAAAAATTATCCTGATACGCCTCCTCTGATCTGTGAAGTTGATCATATTGATGGGAAGGATGGCGCCAAAGAACGGTCAAGAAAACTGGATTGGTTGGAAGAAAATGTGGGGGAAAATCACTGTCGTGTGCTCACCAATGTACGCTGTTTGTCTGAGGGTGTCGATGTGCCTACGTTGGATGCGGTGATGTTTTTACACCCGCGTAAAAGCCAAGTGGATGTCATACAGGCGGTAGGACGTGTGATGCGGCGCGCTCCGGGCAAAAAAAGAGGCTATATCATTTTACCCGTTGGAGTGCCTGCTGGAATTGACCCCGAAAAAGCTTTAAAGAACAATACGAAATACAGTGTTGTTTGGCAAGTTCTCGATGCGCTGCTTTCTCATGATGAGAATTTTAGCAAAACGCTCAATCAGATGAATTTAGGGCAAGATGTCAGCCCTATCTTAGAGATTGTAACAGTTTCTCAAAATATGGATTTAGAGAATGTCACTACGGTTGTTGATGACCTGCCCCTGCAAGCAAAAACAGAGCATGCAAGTGCAAGCAATGTATCTCCAATCCGTAAATCGCTTTCCACTCATAACGGACAAACAAGCTTCAATTTTGTAGCAGCATTTCCTAATGCACTTAAAACGGTTCTAGTTAAAAGATCGACCCTTTCTGATTATTGGGGCATATGGGCGAACAATGTTGCTGAGATTGCTCAAAATCATATCAATCATCTTAAAGATATTCTTTCTGATGAGAAAGGCAAAGCGCGGTGTGCTTTTGATGCGTTTCATAAGGAATTAAAGAGCAATTTAAACGACAGTATTACGCAAGAGGAAGCCCTTGAGATGTTAGGACAACATCTTGTGACGCGTCCCGTGTTTGAAGCTTTGTTTGAGGGCAATGAATTTGTCCAGAACAATAGCCATCTCACAAGCCATGGAAAGGATTTTAGCTGAGTTGGATAAAACCGATATCAAGCAAGAGTCTTTGGAATTACAAGGGTTTTATAATAGTGTAAAATTCCGCGCCTCTGGGATTACCGAACCCCAAGCAAGACAGAACCTTATTATCAAACTCTACGAGGATTTCTTTTCCAAGGCATTTAAAAAGACAACAGATAGGCTTGGGATTGTTTATACGCCCGTTGAGGTTGTTGATTTTATCATTCATTCTGTTGATGATGTGTTGCGGAATGAGTTTGGAAAAAGTCTAGGATCACGAGGTGTCTCCATTCTCGACCCTTTCACTGGAACTGGAACCTTTATCACACGGCTTTTACAATCAGATCTCATCAAACCAGAGGATATGGAATATAAGTTCCGTCATGATATCCATGCCAATGAGATTGTTTTGCTTGCCTATTACATAGCAGCGATTAACATTGAATCGACTTATCATAGTATCATGAAAGGTGAATATATTCCCTTTAAGCATATTGGTTTGACCGATACATTTCGCATGCTTGAAGAGAAAAGCCTTCTGCAAAAATTATTCAAAGAAAACAGTGAATATTTAGAACTTCAAAAGAAACTAAATATCAAAGTTATCTTTGGTAACCCTCCTTATTTTATAGGACAAAAGAGTGAAAACGATAATGCGAAAAATACTCCTTATCCGATTTTAGATAAACGGATCAGTGAAACTTATGCGGCTCAATCGAAAGCAAGTCTTATACGAGGTCTGTATGACAGCTATATACGTGCCATTCGCTGGGCTAGTGACCGTATAAAAGACCGTGGTGTTATTGGTTTTGTTACAAATGCCGGTTTTATTAATGGAAGTTCTATGGATGGGTTACGAAAATGCCTCGTTGAAGAATTTAGCAGCCTTTATATTTTCCATTTACGAGGAAATGCGCGGACTTCTGGAGAACAACGTAAGAAAGAAAGTGGTGGAATTTTTGGTGAAGGTTCTCGTGCTCCTATTGCTATCTCTATTCTCGTAAAAAATCCAAATGCACAACTGCATGGTAAGATATATTTTCGGGATATTGGAGACTATCTCAATAGAGAAGAAAAGCTCACGATAATTGAAGAATTTAAGAGTATTGATGGCATTACACGAAGTAAACAAGGTTGGAAAATAATTACACCGGATAAGCATGGGGATTGGCTTAGTCAACGTGATGACAGTTTCAAATCATTTTTAGCTATAGGTGATAAAGGTGATAAAAAAGGTCATGGTAAAAAAATTTTTGAAAATTTTTCTTGTGGAATTATCACTAGCCGTGATGCATGGGCATATAATGCAAGCCGTGAAGCTTTAGCAAAAAATATGAATAACATGATTGCATTCTACAATAGTGAAGTGGAACGTTTTAATGATACTTATGTACATGCTGATCATAAAGCACGTACAAGGGCTGTAAATGATTTTATCAATACGAATGCCAAAAAAATCAGTTGGAGTCATAATGTTAAACAAGAATTGGTAAGAGAAACAATCTTTGAACTTGAAGAAAAATGCTTCACACAAAGCCTTTACCGTCCTTTTACACGACAGTGGTTTTATTATAATCGCGTTTTCAATGAAAGAGTTTATCAAATGCCGCGGATATTTCCTATAGGGCAAGCGGTTGAAAATAGAGTGATACAAATTACAGGTATAGGAGCAAATAAAGATTTTTCTGTTATTATGATTAAGACAGTATCTGATTTTCATGTAATAGAAAATGGACAATGTTTTCCACGCTATATTTATGAAGACACTACGGTTTCAAAAAGTAAAAGTGAGAAACAATCCCATTTATTTACAAACTCTATAGAGGAAAACAAAACAACTGGTTTACAGAAGCGTGATGCTATTACTGATGAAGGTCTAGACCATTTTAAAGCTGCTTATCCTAATGAAACCATAACAAAAGATGATCTATTCTATTATGTTTACGGTCTTTTGCATTCGGAAGATTATCGTGCTCGTTATGCTGATAACCTCTCTAAAGAATTGCCTCGCATCCCTTGTGTAAAAAGCGCTGAA